>JBBRGJ010000161.1:0-7516 GCA_038240835.1 Bacteroidales bacterium
CCGCTTTTTTAAAGCCCATTTAATAGCAATCGATGATATTATGTTATTGCCAATTAAAAAGCAAGAAGCAGTTTCGTTTTTTAATCTAATAAATCACCTACACGAACAATGTTCGATAATTATAACAACGAATAAATCTCCTAAACAATGGGCAGAGGCTCTTGATGACGAAGTTTTGGCCACAGCATTATTAGATCGAATTTTATATCATTGCGAGGTGGTAAAATTAGAAGGAAATAGTTATCGAATGGAAAATAGGAAAAATATATTGAGTAAAGATGTAACAAATATAGATTAGAGAACACCTGCTCGCTTCGGTCGCTCCACTACGTTCCGCTCCCTACGCGAGCAGGTGTTCTCTAAAACAAGAGACGTTCTTATATTTTTCTTAATCAAAACTGGCGAAAAGCAATTGCGAAAAACTGGTGAAAATAAATTTGCTAATTACAGTGAAACTTTGTGTCTTCTTTGTGTCGCTTTATTCGTAAAGTGTACTATAATATAACGAACTCATGAGCTCATCCCGCAAAGCGGGAATCGGTTGTGTCACAACATAAACCTTTCAGCTATAGCACAAAATCCACAAAGAAGCCACAAAGATCTCTTGGTCAGTTTTGTCACACTCAACGAAGCAAAGTGTCTCCATCAAAAGCTCTTATTACTTTCACATTCAGCCCTCCGGGCTGTTGACTTTCTGTCGCAGATAAACCGTAAGCTAACGCATACGGTTTCAAACATTGAGCACTCCGTGCTCTGAAAACAAAAAAAACCTCTTGGTTTTTTTCGTTCCACTGATTCGCCGCCGCGAAAGTGAAGTGTCTCTAACGAAGACTTTCTTAATTCTTTCTTTTCGACTCGCTTTGCGAACTCATCACTCGTTACTCCCGAAAAAATATAAATCTATGATTTCTTTTTTTTTCGAGGATCCTCGAAAAATCACAATCCGCCAGTTTGCGGATTTATTTTTCGGGATCGTCACTTCCTTTCACTCCTCTCCCCCGTCACTCTCTTAATCAGTTTTACCAAAAGATTCCAAAGCTTCGACGCTTGAGACAAAATCAAAAAAAAGAGTACATTTGCAAAAAAACATAATTTAAAGATGAAAATTTCAGAAGCGGTCATTAACGGCAAAAAAATCAGATATTCGGACCATGGAGAAGGGGTTGCAATTATAATGTTGCATGGATTTATTGAGCGAATAGAAATTTGGGAATCGATGAGTGATGAATTGAGCAAAACCCACCGAGTTGTTTGCATTGAACTTCCTGGTCACGGTCAAAGTGAATTGATTGGTGAAGTTCAGACGATGGAATCGATGGCAACTCATATCAAACAGTTAATCAACCAATTAGCGATCGATAAATTTGTAATGATTGGTCACTCGATGGGCGGATATATCACGTTGGCGTATGCCGAAATGTTCCCAAATGATTTGTTGGGCGTTGGATTATTTCACTCTCATGCGTTGGCGGACAGCGACGAAGTAAAAATTGGCAGAGAGCGAACCGTTGATATCATACAAAAAGACAGAGATGGGTTTATTTTCAACTTTATTCCAGAGCTCTTTTCTGACAAAAACAGAGAATTTTGCAACGACCAGATAATTTGGTTACAAAAAGGAGCCAAAAACATGAGCAAAGAGTCGTTGATTGCCTGTTTGAGAGGCATGGCTTTGCGAACTGACAAACTTGATTTTTTAACATCCACCAACATCCCGATAATGTTTATCATCGGCAAAGACGATAGCAGATCGCCTTACCACTCGGTGTTAGCACAAGCCGCATTGCCATATCATTCAGAGATTTTACTACTGGGAGATTGCGGTCACATGGGTTACATAGAAAAAGCCGATGAAACCACTCGATTTGTCCAATCTTTTGTCTCAAATTTGAGTTATTAGGAGTTATTTTACGGTAAATTCGAAAAAAAAAGCTATTTTTGCACTCTAAATAGCGCACAACTTAAAACATATTTTATTCAGATGTTTGAAAATTTAAATGACAAATTAGAAAGAGCCTTTAAATTAATAAAAGGACAAGGACATATTACAGAAATTAATGTTGCAGAGACCTTGAAAGAGGTTAGAAAAGCATTATTAGAAGCCGATGTTAGTTACAAAGTTGCCAAAGATTTTACCGACGAAGTAAAAAAGAAAGCATTGGGACAAGATGTACTTAATGCTGTTTCGCCAAGTCAATTGATGGTGAAAATCGTTCACGATGAACTAGCCACATTGATGGGCAGCGAAAAAGTGGACATTAACACCAAAGGAAGTCCCGCAAT
This sequence comes from Bacteroidales bacterium, assembly GCA_038240835.1. Classification (GTDB taxonomy): domain Bacteria; phylum Bacteroidota; class Bacteroidia; order Bacteroidales; family WCHB1-69; genus JBAXTE01. Next base: position 2,284 of record JBBRGJ010000161.1, read on the forward strand.
TATTCTTATGTCAGGTCTTCAAGGTTCTGGAAAAACTACTTTTTCGGCCAAACTTGCCAATTATTACAAAACCAAACAAGGTTTAAAACCGATGTTGGTTGCTTGTGACGTTTACCGTCCAGCAGCGATTACCCAACTAACCGTTTTAGCAGAACAAATTGGAGTAGACATCTATTCCGAAATCGAAAATAAAAGTCCCATTGCTATTGCTCAAAATGCAATTGCGAAAGCAAAAGCAAATGGAAACAACTTAGTCATCGTGGATACCGCCGGTCGTTTGGCCATCGACGAAGTGATGATGAATGAAATTTCTGCATTAAAAACTGCATTAAATCCACAAGAGATTCTATTTGTCGTGGATGCGATGACAGGGCAAGATGCTGTGAATACCGCCAAAGCGTTTAACGACAAATTGAATTTTGACGGAGTTATTCTTACCAAACTCGATGGAGACACCCGAGGTGGAGCAGCGTTAACCATCCGTTCGGTGGTGAATAAACCGATTAAATTTGTAGGTATTGGCGAAAAAATGGAAGCCATTGATGTATTCCATCCTTCCCGTATGGCCGATCGTATTTTGGGCATGGGTGATATCGTTTCGTTGGTTGAGCGTGCTCAGGAACAATACGATGAAGAGGAAGCCAAAAGATTGCAAAAGAAGATTGCAAAAGATCAATTTAGCTTCAACGATTTTCTCTCCCAAATACAACAAATCAAAAAAATGGGTAACATCAAAGACTTGGTTGGAATGATTCCAGGCATGTCCAAAATGATGAAAGATGTAGACATCGACGACAATGCTTTTAAAGGAATTGAAGCCATTATCCAATCGATGACTCCTTACGAAAGAGAGAATCCAATTTGCCTTAATGGAAGCAGACGTAAAAGAATTTCATCGGGAAGTGGCACTTCTGTTCAAGATGTGAATAAACTCATCAAACAGTTTGAAGACACTCGAAAAATGATGAAAATGCTTACCACTAACAAGGCCGGTTTGATGAAAAAGATGAAACGATAAACAGAAGTTCATCGCAACAGAATAATAAGTTTTCAAAACAGAATTCAAAAAGAGATATCGCATGAAAATAATTGATGGAAAACTGATTTCGGATCAGATAAAAGCCGAAATTGCAGCCGAAGTAAAGACCATGATTGACAACAATATCGACACACCTCACTTGGCCGCAATCCTTGTTGGCGAAGATGGCGCTAGTCAGACTTATGTTGCGAGCAAAGAGAAATCAAGTCATGAAGTTGGATTTATTTCAACTACGTATCGCTTCCCTGAAACCATTTCGGAAAAAGAGTTGCTTGATGCCATTGATTTTATCAACAAAGACGACGAAATTGATGGATTAATTGTTCAACTTCCTTTACCAAAACATATCTCTCCCGACAAAGTAATCAACCAAATTGATCCAACAAAGGATGTGGATGGTTTCCACCCTGAAAATATTGGCAAATTAGTTTTGGGACAAGATACTTACATTCCAGCAACTCCTTATGGAATTATGCAAATGCTCAAACGTTCTGGAATTGACACGGTGGGTAAAAATGCGGTTGTAATTGGAAGAAGTAATATTGTGGGCACTCCCATGAGCATTCTACTTAGCAGAAATGCAAATCCTGGCAATTGCACCGTGACCATGTGTCATAGCAAAACCGAAAACATGAAAGAAATTGCCAGCAAAGCAGATATTTTAGTCGTAGCCATTGGCAAACCTGAAATGATCGATGCAAGTTACATCAAACCAGGTGCAACGGTGATAGATGTAGGGATTCACCGCATTGCCGATGAATCCAAAAAATCAGGATTCCGTTTGGTGGGTGACGTAAATTACGAATCGGCGAGCAAAGTAGCTGGAGCAATCACTCCGGTTCCTGGTGGCGTAGGCCCAATGACCATTGTGGGATTATTACAAAACACATTGATTGCAAAAAAGAAGAAACTTGGGTTAAAATAATCTTTACACCTAAATTATATTTTAAAAACATCCATTTTCGACTCTAAATTAATAGAGGGAAAATGGATGTTTTTTTTTGCACTAATGATTTACAAACCCACTACTCTTCATTCCCAAGTTCCATAAACCCCTTTTTCACCTCTTTTCTCTTTACGCCAAAGTTGTAACGGAGGTTGATTCCAAATCGTTGACTATCGGAATATCGGTCGCCGGAAGAAATAATTCCACCTTGATTGATGGTGAAAACGGTTTTCATGGTTTTAAACACATCCCTCATATTTAAGGTAATGGTCATTTTTTTATTGAACAAAGTTTGGTTCAGCCCAATGTTTACTTGACCAAAAGGTTCGAGTTCGTAAAAATTAAACATTCCATTTACCATTGCAAAGCCGCTCACAGTCAACTTGGTCTCCTTGAAAAGTTTCAGACTATGGAATGTAAAAAACCGCCAAGTACCTCGCGTGTATTTCAATGGTTTGTTTTCGTACATTCCATCATATTCATTTAAGTTGTACTGCGCTCCCAATCCAAAAAAATATCGTCCACCGGGTGGAATTCCTGCCATTCCTCTAAAATAAGTTTCGCGACTCTTTCCAATGTTATCAAACGTTCGAACAATAATTCGTTCATTGTTTACATCCTTATAAATCACATTTGCAAAAATATCGGTGGTGTAATTCCTCCCAATAGCAAAAAGCGGAGTATCGTCAAAACTGATATTAATCTCAATATTATCAGTAAACTGCGGTTGCAAATTTGGATTTCCCGCTTCGTATTGAAATTGATCGATGTATTTCTTGTATGGATTCAAACTCTGATAATCGGGGCGATTGATGGTTTTCCGATAAATAGCAAATGCCCTCAGTTCAAAATCTGCAATTTTGAAAAGCGCACGACTAATGTAAAGATATGGAAACCAATCCACACGGTTGATCAAAAAATTTGTGTCTACTGGAATAGTCTGCTGCCCATCCATGTATGTATGTTCAACTCTGACACCCGTTTTAATAAGCAATTTTAAAAAGGTAGTTTTAGACAATTGAACATACGCAGCATTAATGTTTTCATTAAAAGCAAATGCATTCGTTCTATTGCTATCCAAATTCCGCGAACCACCCAAATCAAAGAAAAAAGAGGCATCGCTTTGGTACCGTTGGAAAGTACTTTTGGCGCCCGTTTCTAACTTCAGTTTTTTGGGAAACTGATACGTTAAATCCGTTTGAAATAAAACAAAATTGCGCCTTTGCAAATTGGTTCCATCTCCATCAATACGAAAAGAAATTGGGATTTGATAGACAATCTCATTATCCTGTTCCGACAGCACTTTGCTATAATTGTAGCTTGCTTTAAAATCCCAATTAGAGCCAATGGTGTCAATTTTTTTATTCAACCCAATGTCCTGCTGAATGTTGTAAAATTGATTTTCATTCACAATCAAATTATCACTAACAAAAAGAGAAGACTGATTCATCCCTTCTATTAAATTAGTCGTTGACGATTTAGAAGTTGGAAAATTCAAGTTCACTCTCCCATCGTATGTGAAAGCCCATTTTTCGGTAAGATCATAATTCAGTCCATACCCCACATACCCTTGGCGACTAGTATTTCGAGTAGTTGAATGTTGCGAAAGCGACGTATCCGACATCAATTGCCGCCACATATTTACGCCATCTTGGGAATCGTTGTAACTCAAGTTTACATTCAAGTACGTTGTGGATTTTTCGCCACTATTATTAATGCTAAATCCAGCAAATCGATTTCCATATTTCCCTTGGTTCATGCCTAAGTTCACCGAACTAAATCGACCAATTTTTACCCCTTTTTTCAAAATAATATTTACAATTCCACCCGAACTGCTGGCGTCATATTTCGTAGAAGGAGTTCGCATCACCTCAATACGCTGAACACTTCCCGGGGGCAGACTTCTCAACAAAGTAGCAATGTCTTGATTGCTCATTTTCTGCTCACGCCCATTGATGTAAATAGTGGCCGTGGAAGAGCTACTTAAAAAAATCCCACCATCTTGATCCACGTATATTCCAGGTGTATTTTCCAATACTTCCAAGGTATTCGTGCTGGTACTTGCAATGGGTTCTGGGTCGATGATCATCTTATCATCCTCTTGAGTAATCATCGGTCTTTTGGCAGTAACGGTGACTTCATCGAGAGAAATTTCCTGCTCAGTCATCGTAAAATCAAAAGATCTTCGTTCAGATTTTACGGTAATTGTTTTTTCGAAGGGAGCAAAACCAACGTAGCTAATATTTAACTTATACAGCCCATTTATCACCTCTTTAAAATCAGCAATTCCCGCTTCGGAAGTCACCGTATTCAACGTTGTTGAGTCGCCAATATTAAAAAGCCTTACTGTGGCAGCGTACAATGGCTGATTTTTCCTGTTTTTGACCTTGATTTTGAGACCTTGTCCATAAGATATTTGAAACAAAAAAAGAAATAAAAAAGACAAAACAAGACGGACTATATTTTTATTTAGCATAAAAGCATTCGGTGTAAAATTAAATTAAAACATTCACAATCAGACAAATAGACACATTCAACAGACATTCAAAAAAAAATCAGAAAATGATTTCAGAAAATACTTTTTTTGATGCAAATGCAAATATATAAAAAACAATTAACAAAACAGGCTAAAACAGTTTTTCAAAATCCCAAGAAACTTATTCTCAAAGTGAATTACATCAACCAGCTAGAGAAAATCACCTATATCGTTTTACGGCCTGCCCTCGAATATCGAGTATAATCAAAATGCGATATAGAAACTTTATATTCGAGGAATAGCGGTGCCGGAGGAGCAAGATGTCGGTAAAAAAAACAGATAATACAAATCAAAACAAGTTCCTTAGGCGTTGCAGTGCGATGCGTTGCGATGCGTTGAGCCTGTCGAAACGAGCCTGTCGAAACGAGCCAGTCGAAACGAGCGTGGTCGAAATGGATGTAACCTTACAGGAATCGAAAAACAACTTTATAGTAATAGTTACGTACCTACGGCACTTAATTCTGATTTCAAATCTTGTTTTTTTTTACCGACATTACGTCCCTAACGGGACTATAAATCAACTATTTAAGCTCATCCCGCAAAGCGGAATATCAAGCCAAAAGTAATAATCAATATGACTGTCCGTTTTGCAGTCTAAATAAAAATTCATATCTTTGAGGAAACTAAAAAGATATGAATTTAGCACTATATTTAGACAGGTATTCTGATGAGGCAAAATGTATTGAATCATTGAAGGAACTAAGGCTTAAAG
>JBBRGJ010000162.1:0-7483 GCA_038240835.1 Bacteroidales bacterium
TAAAAATGAATTTATAACAACAGAACCGAGCATTTAGCATTCTAAATTTATAAAACTTGGATAGTTTTATAAATAGAATTGCTACAACTTGGCTCGCGCCGGAAAATTACCTCTTTTTTAGCTTTTTTGGCGAAGTCTTGACTTTTTGGTTACTTTTGTGTCAAGACAAAAGTGACACTAAAAAAGAAAAATCTTCGAAGTAAAGTGGTTTTCCTTTTTAAGTTATTAGGTTTCGTACCTACGGCACTTATTTATAATTTTAGATTTTTTTTTTACCGACATTACGTCCCTACGGGACTTGAAAACAGTTACTGGAGTTTATCCCGCAAGGCGGGATATCAAGACAAAAGTGACACTAAAAAAGAAAAATCTTCGAAGTAGTTTTGTTCTCTGAATTAAAAAAAATCCGCATACTGAGTATTCTATGCTACAAAGGATTGGTGAATTTATCACTGTCATCAAGCCTACATTTCCAATTTTTTATTGGATAAAGTCTACCAATGACAGAATTAAAAAGCTTTTTTACTTGTTCTTCTTTTCTGGTCACCCTGAGTTAATCGAAGGGCTTCAAAAAGTGCTTTAATAAAGCTCTTTCTTTAATACTTCGATTAACTCAGTATGACATTCAGAGAAGCACTGATAATCAACACCTTGAGTTGCATAGATTGATTTTTCTCACTGTCATCAAACCTACATTCCCAATTTTTTATTGAATGAAGTCTAAGGATGACCATGATAATATTTGGAATAATCAATATATCTGAAAATTATGTTAGGTGAAAACCACAAAAAACGGAATCAATAAAATAAAAACACCTTTTTATTCATTTTTTTCATATCTTCGTTGTCTATAAATCATGGAATTATGAATAAAAAACAATGGATTGCAGCTGTCTTAGCAATTATGCTTTTAACAAGTGCTTGTCGGAAAGAGGAGACTACTTGGGATGCTGATTTCACGGTGCCAATAGCAAAAACAACGCTATCAATCAACCAATTAATTGCAGACAGTTTGTTGGTTACGGACCCGAATAATCACATCATTATTGCCTACAACAATCGAATTTTGAATTATGGAATCGATTCAATTTTAACCATTCCCGATACTGTTACCTCTTACGCTATCACCACTTTTATCACGGGAACTGTTACTCCTGGACAAACAATTGCTTCGAGTGTGGAAACTAAGAGTTTCTCTTTCGAACCTGCGAGAATTTCTCAAGTAGACATTGAAAATGGGTTTTTAGTCTTCACCTGCTTAAACCCATTGAGTGTTCCTTTAAAAGTAACCTACTCCATCCCAGCGGCAAAGCGATATGGAGTTCCATTTTTGTTATCCGAAACTATTCCTGCCGCCCAAGGAGGCGTTCCCTACAGATACGAAAACAAGATAAACCTCAGCAGTTATTCCATCGACATGCGTGGACCAAATTCGGACAACTGCAATCGCTTTTTAACAAGCTTAACCATTGTCACCGATCCCAATGGCGCCAGTGCGGAGGTTGTTCCGGGACTGGAGTTTAAATTTTACACCAATTTCGAAAAATTACAGCTTAGGTATGTCAAAGGATATTTAGGAAACGACATTCAAACGACCGGTCCAGACAGCAGTTATGTAGAATTTTTCAAAAAGATAACCGGTGGAACATTCTCTTTGAACGACATTGATGTGAAGTTGAAAATCTCGAATGGAATTGGGGCAGACATCACCATGGTTCCGCAGATATTAAAAGGAGTGAATACGCGTACATCGCAAGAAGTTGCGCTTACAGGTGATATTATTGGCAAATCTTACAACATCACTCGTTCTTCGGAAACACACCAATACAACAATCCTGTTACCCCGAGCGTAGTCGAAATAAATTTCGCAAACACCAATATTCTGTCCCTTATCGAAGCACTTCCCGATTTGATGATTTTCAAATCTACGATGAAATTAAATCCAATGGGAAACATTTCGTGTGGCAACGACTATATCTATGCTCGCAACGGACTCACAGCAGATTTAAACATGAAAATTCCGCTCACTTTCAAAGCAAATACACTCACACTGGCGGACACCATAAACTATACAATCTCCGAAAACAACGATTTCAATTCAGGATCTGTCACCCTCATGATTTCCAATAGTTTTCCCGTGGGAGCCAAAATAAAGCTGTTCATTCTCGATGCAAACTCGCAAATAGCCGATGAAATCACAGCTCCCAATCAAACTATTTCGGCAGGAAGTGAAACCTCAAACAATATTGCAGTCCCTAGCAACAGCATCTTAAAAATAAATTTCCCCAAAGAGACGTTGACTCGATTTTTATCTTCCAAAAAACTACTGCTGGTTGCAGAACTAAACACTGCGGGTTCAAACTTTGTAAGTATCAACGCCCAATCAAAAATTCAACTTAAAATTATTGGCAATTTTAACACTAACATCCATTTCTAATGAAGCGATTACTCATAATTTTGGCAATTTTACCTTTACATTGCTTTAGTCAGCAAGTTTCCGATCTCTTTTTATGGAATACAGACAGTACTTCTAAAAAGAACATCGTGTTTTTGAGGGGAGATGGAATGATCTCTTCCAATTCATTTCGGAGCGATTTATACAACAAATTGATTTTTGGCGGAAATATTTCGGCAGATATTAAAGATAAAAACATCGAAAAATTAACTACTTCAAATATTGCAGGCGGTAACGCAGAAGCTAGTTTAGGGTTTATCGGCGACGTGAGCAAGTATTTAGGGAAAGGCATTTCGGCCATGATTGTCTACAAGCAAACCTTGTTTAACGAGATACAATTCACCAAAGAAATTCCATCCATGGCATTGTATGGTAACACCCAATTTATGGGACAGACCATTGGATTGAAGAATAATAAGTTTCAATCGTTCAGTTACTCGTCAATTTCCATTGGATTATCTCGAACTAAAAACCGTCGAGGAAATACTTACCAAGTCGGCGCTTCGGTGGGTTACAACATGGGATTATCACACCGATCGGCAGAGGTAACCTCCGGTCAATTAAAGTTTGCTTCGGATGGTTCTGCCATCGACTTATCAAGCACTTATTTTCTTTCAATGACCGATACATCAAAAACGAACTGGCTGAATGGCAATGGGTTAACAAGTTCTTTCTTTTACCAATACATTCACAGAAGCAACTATGTGATAGGAGTTTCCATTGAAGATTTAGGATTCATCAAATGGAATAACCGTTCAATGAGTGAACAGAAAAAGGTGAATCATCACTTCGAAGGATTTGAAATTGCCGATATCTTAAAAGTAAATGGAGATGAGATAGGATTGGAAACAGACAGCATTTTAAACTCCATCATTTATCCTTCCAAAACAGAATCATATTACACCAAAACACCTTTTAAAATAAGCGTAATGGGAAGTTATCCGCTTTCTAAAAACCTCCGATTGGATGGAGTCATCTGGAAAGTTGCTAACTCTTATCAACGAATTGGGATTATGATAAAACCAATGTTTACGAACATTATTCCAACCGTAGACTTTGCGCCCTATTTTATCAGCAACGGATATAGTGGATACGATATTGGATTTGAAGTAGTGGCTAAAACATTAAAGAATATGCTGATAAAAGCCAATATTTTCTCCATTCCAGTTAAAAGCAGAACCCTCGGCGGTGGAATTTTAATTGGATATCGTTTCTAAGCATTCCAAAAACTACAAAAGTTATGTCAGACATTAAAGAGATTACCGAAGCATTAATCCAATTCCGAGATGATCGTGATTGGGGACAATTTCACAATGCAAAAGATCTATCCATTGCGTTAAGCATCGAATCTGGTGAATTGATGGAGGAGTTTTTATGGAAAACCCACGAAGAGGGAAATATTGAGAAGATAAAAGAAGAGCTGGCGGATGTTTTCTCATACGCATTTTTGCTCGCCAACCGTTGCAACTTGGATGTGAAAGATATTGTGTTGGAAAAAATAAAAAAGAATAACGAAAAATACCCCGTCGAGAAGTCAAAAGGAACTGCAAAGAAGTATACTGAGTTGTAAGGAAAATAGCCACTAAGCGATGCAGTGAGCCTGTCGAACTGGCACAAAGATTTGTTTTTTTCGCCACTAAGGCAGTAAGGCATTTATCTACCAGCTTGCTAGGTTTTCTTTTGTCACACTGAGCAAGGTGAAGTGTCTCCACCCAAGGCTCTTCTTATTCCTTTGTGAAACTTTGTGTCTTCTTTGTGTCACTTTGTGCAACAGCATAAACCTTTCAGCTATAGCACAACCGAATCCCACTTTGCGGGATGAGCTCATGAGTACATTTTATAATAAAACACTTTACGAATAAAAAACATTTATCTACCAGCATGCAGAAATACGAATAAAAGGCAATTACAGTTCAATAGAAGTTTTGTTGCTATCGATGAGTGCTTCTTTCCATTTTCCGAAGACGAAGTTGAATCCGAAGTGGACGTATGCGTTTTTGGCAGTGGCTGCATTAAAGTACGACAATACGTTTTCTGAAGTAATGTACCACTGAAATGCGCCTAATTTAAGAGCCATTCCGGCTCCAATATTTGTCCAGTTTTTATGAATCATACCATAAGAGACTCCTAACTCCAAAATTTTCCCGAAAGTTCTATTGTAAGAGAGGGTGAACGATGGGAAGATTGTTCCATTTGCAATGTCGTTTCTACTATAAAAACCAAATTTGTTATTCGCACCTAACTTGTAATAAGCGTGTGCTATAATTTTTGGGTACATCCAAGTGGAATATGCAGTTTTGACAGAATCGCTATATTGAAACTGTTCTTGAATTGTATCGGCAATTTCTTGCATGATGCCCGAGTTAATTTTACTATCAATAAAAAGTCTATCGAATTGTAATCCTCTAAAAGTCCAATCTTCGTTCTTCATAGATGTAGCGTATTGTTGAGGATTTGTTTTCCAAAATATTTTTCCAAAATCCAAAACTCCAATACCAGCCGCCAAATTGTCACTAAATCGGTACGTTGCGCCTAAATCGACAGAGACTCCTCTGTTTTTAGTCAGATCAGAAGTATTCACCGAATTACTGGTATCCAAAACAGAAGCCATGTTTACTTGACCATTAGAGATAATCGTCCATGAATAGCTATTAGGATCGGTGTAAATCGACACATCCGTTTTTACAGTATTAACGTTTGCAAATCCGTGAAGCAATTTCACTCTACCGCCCACATTGATTCGATTGGTTACATGGCGTTGATAACCCAAGGCGGTCTCAGACCACACTGAGCCATTAATACGTAGTTGACCAAAGTCGACTTTTTTATCTTCATCTACAAACTGAGCATTTCCACCGACCAACAATCGCATCATATCTTTGGGGTAACTAAAATACATGGCAGTCCTCACACTAGACGAGAAAGTGAAAAAATTTTTCTTGATTCTAAATCCAAAATTAAGGATATCGATTCTATTTTCCAAAAACATTAGATTTCGATTATTATTAAGTCCGTCGATAAATCCTTTTTGATCCACCCAAAGTGAATCGTCGGATCTTCTTTTAATCACATCTCTGTATGCAAATGGGTTTTGAAAACCCAAATAGAATGAGTTAAGCACCGGCATTCCAATATAGAACTTATAGGGCAAAGTAGCCGATGGGTTTCCGTCCAAAGATTGAGGCACAGTATTCATGTGACCAAGCATTCTGTCTTGCGATTTAGCGGTGAAGCCAAAAACCAAGAATGCAGTTAAAAGAGCAATTGTATATCGATTCATAAAAGTTGATGTTAATAGTTGAATAAATTTACTTACAAAATGGCGTTAATAGTTCGCTTTAATCTTCACCCGTGTTCCAAGAATAATGGAGATATATTGGTTTCCATATAGACGAATAAATTGACCATCGGGTTTGGATGAGAGTTTCCCTTCAACTATAATCCATTTAGTTTGTGATATTTTTTCAATTCGATCGTGATTTACAAGAAAATTCCGAGTGGTAATTCCATTGGCAATGGTATAATAACTTGGAGCAGGTCCCACCGAAGCAGCACTAAATAGTTGTTCTTGTGAATTAGTAATCAGCGAATCGATGATGACATAAGCAGAATCGGCAAAGTAGACTTGCATCCAGCCATCAATTGGGAAAGCATTTTCTACATAGAGTTTAAAGTTTGTAACATCAATGGCTTCGATGTTTTCAAAGTGAAATTCCAACGTATCTTTATATTTTAAATAAGGAATTTTCCCTTCCATCGGCAATTCTAATCGAGCATCAATACTAAACTTACTCTCGTCTGTGACAAAGTTCTTAATCAGTGGATCATTGTCTGGATTCAGAAGACCAACTGCATTAAATGCTTGATATTTAGGCGAAATCTCCAACATGTCTGGATTAAGGAAAGCCGTATCATGTTTGGTAATCATCTGACCAAATTGAGACATAGATGGATAAGGACCATCCACGGAATACCCTGGAGTAATCACGTTACGAGCGGCGCCACCAGTGAAAATTGTGTAATTGTTAATCGTGAATCTGAGAGGTACACCAAAAGAATTTTTCATAAACAGGTGCGCTCTAAATTCTTTCAGATAAATTCGGCTGTCGTAATTTTGTGAAAACAGACGAATAGCAGTCGTATCGGAAAAGTTTTGAGTTAACTGTCCAAAATAACCAATCATATACTTATATTTTAAATCGTTGAGCATCGTATTTATCTGAATATTATAGGTAGGCGTTGTAAATGGATAACTGTCGCCCAATACTTTAACCGTATAATTGACGGTGATTTTATTTCCCGTTTGCGGAATCATTTTATACCCAGTTAAGTTTAGAGTACTACTTCCCGAAGCCATTTCGGCACCGCCTCCATAAGCCATGTTTATGGTAAATGACAACGGAACTCCACTTGAGTTTTTAATATTTGGAATTGTCACCAATACTTGAGCAGAGTGATTAATGTTGGTATTGATTGCCGTAATAAACGAACCACCTTTAAGCAAAATAGTATCAATGGCATACGTATTAAAACTCATATCCAAATCTGTAGAATAAGACTGTTCCCAATAAGTGCCTGATGGAATAGAGGCTGGAGCAGGAACAGTTTGAGTTTTAAGAATATTTTGATTTGGAAGCGAAATCAGTTCTTCTGCTTTTATCGACCATAAATCTCCAGTATTATAAACCACCGTTAAAAATTGGTCGTACGGATCGGAAGTAATAAAATCCGTAGTATCCAAAATCATATCATTCAACTGATACTTTTTATTCACAATAGGCACTGCCCACTCCGACTCATACTGATTTTGAGCCATCATGTCAAAATTAAAATCTTCTTTTTTGGTGCATGAATTCAGCATAAAAGAGAGTGCAAAAACCCCAATCAACAGTGATGAGATAATTGTTTTGTACGAAAATGTGTTTGTCATTTTGTAGTTTTTAAGTGAAAATTCAATTCTATTTGAACTATCTTATGTCAAAAGTATAATAAATTTGATAATAATGCAAAAAAATAATTAATAAAGTT
>JBBRGJ010000163.1:0-7398 GCA_038240835.1 Bacteroidales bacterium
TATTATTGGAAAATTGTACCTAAAAACAACGATGGCTCAGCAACTGGATGTGGAGAGTGGTCATTTACAACTGGAGCAGGACCTGCAAATGGTGATTATAGATCCAGATATATGGATGCAACCAACAGAATGTGGAGTCTTGCTACTAATTGGGAAGTTTATAATGGGTCATCATGGGTAATTGCTAGCATTCCTCCAAATGGAAGCACAGTTAATGTTTTTATCAGAGATAAGAGTAAAATGATAATAAATGACAATTATGAAATAAATCAATTGAGAATAGAAGGCTTGTTACAGTTCTATTGGGGAGATGGTGGAAGTAATAACACTGCAAAAACCCTTACTGTAAATGGAGATATTATTATGCTTGGAAATGGAGAATTTCAAACGAATGCAGCTAATGATGCAAACCGAAACTTGGTTCACATGTTAGTTATTAAAGGAAATATCTACAATAATGCAAATGCTAATTACGGCATACTATTTAATGATTATCCAAGCACAGGTGTATGGTCTTTTGTTCAGATTAGATTTAAAGGAAATGCCGATTCAGAATGGTCTGGAACTGGAGAGAATGATTTAGGTGGGCTTTCTATTGTAAAAGATAACGCAAGCAATATTGTTACAATAAAACCCAATCAACTTATGGGTTGGGGCTCAAACAACCTAGATGGGAATGGTTTTTTTATGTACGATATGATTGATCATGTAGGTACGTTAAAAATGGGAGGAACCTTTTCAATGCTAACGCGATTTGGTATTTCAAGTACAAATGCGGCTCCAGATGAAGCCAGACAACTGCCAATGATTTCAAGTCCAACTTCAGGAAATAATTTTACACTAATTATTGACAATCCAAATTTTGGAATTACTGGATATACAAGTGTGGAATGTTATGGAAATCTTCAAATTAAGCAAGGCAACATGAATGTCGGAAGTGGATTGGGTAATTATATTGAATTTTATAATGGTTCATCCTTAACTGTTAACGGGGGAGTATTAACTTGCACAGGTTCAATTTCTTATAGAGGCACTGGTGCTTTTAATTTAAATTTGTCGTCGGGTAAAATTAGAGCTGGCTATTATGGAAATTCATTGTCAAATAATAGAGGTTGGTTTGATATCCGAAACAATGCAACTGTAAATGTTAGTGGTGGTGAAATACATTTAATAAACCCTTCGTTCATTACATCACTAGTATATCCAATGTATAACATGGCTGCTTCAAATGTAACTATTACAGGAGGTAAATTATTCGTTGGTTCAGACGCATCACCTAATGGTGTAAATACATTTTCAATTTCAGGGCCAACTCCTTCAATCGAATTATTCTCTAGCGCTAGCGTTAAATCAAATGCCATCATGTGGAATAATGTGCAGTGTTATGGATATTTGAACATCCCAGTAGGTTGCGGATTTTCAGTTTATGACCAAGATCACAGTGATATACCATACATATTTTCTATAACTGGTAATATTAATCATCTAGGAGATTTATATGCCGAAGTTGAGAATTCAAAAATCCTATTTAACGGAACTAGTGCTCAAACATTTAACAGCACAGGATCATATAGTGGTCTGGGAATATCTCTCCTTGAAGTGAACAATTCTGAAGGGGTTTTACTTACTGGCAATGGTACAAGCGTAACTAAAAACTTTATCAAAACTAACGGAACATTTAACATAGGAAATTGCGTTTTAGACTTGCATGGCATTGTTACACGAACAACTGGATTCCTTGGAGGAACTATTAATTCTACATTAAATATATATGGCACAGGCACTTTAGGGAATTTGTATTTTGATCCAGCTGCTGACAAGTTAAAAATATTAAATCTTCAAAGAACCAATTCAGGGATTATCAATCTTGCAACAAACCTTAATATTATAAACTCAATAAACTTTACAAATGGCGTTTTATACACTTATAAAGATAATAATGTTGCAAATGGAAGTCAGACAATATTGCTAGCACCTGGCGCACAACTTTTAACCGAAAATATCAATTCGTACATTTACGGTAAAGTTTCAATCAGTAATGCGGCAAACGCAAGTTTTGGAAATATTGGCTCAACGATGAGCTCCATAGCTGGATTAGGAAATACCTCCGTAACCAGAGTTACCGGAACAGAAGGGGTGAAGTTGATTGGAACAGGGAATATTGCCAGCATTGCTTGTCATTGGGATATTCAAGTCGGAACTCAACCTTCAACTGCTTTAAACACTACTTTCAAATGGCTTTCTCCTTTTGACAATGGAATTTCCACCACCGGCATGCAAGTTTACACACTTCCCGAAACAAACATTTGGGAAGAGGTTGGAACACCCGCCAATGTGACTGGTGATCCACGAAATATTGCGGTTGATGCGTCACATTTCTCTATATGGACTGTTGGCGTGAAAAACATTCCTCTCCCCGTCGAGCTCCTCTATTTCAATGTTACTTGCAACGGGGGCGACAAAGTGTTTGTGTGGGAAACTGCCAGCGAAATTAATTCGGATTATTTTGAGATTATGGCATCAGGGAATGCAAAAGATTATACGGCAGTAGCGAAAATTCGTGCTGCGGGAAATTCATCACAGAATAAAAAATACACCTACACACTTCGTGGGCAAAATGATAAAATGTATTTCCGATTGAAACAGACAGATTTTGATGGAAAATTTGAATATTTTGATGCTACATCCGTAAATTGTAATCCTAGTTTGTCTTTGCAAATAAACATTTATCCAAATCCGGCGGACAAGGAGTTGTATTGTTCCATTGTGACGGATAAAGCGATGGATATTGAAATTCAAATTGTCAATTATTTAGGACAGATTTGTTATGTGAAAAATCATTCTATAGAAGTTGGCCGCAATACGTTAGATATTTCTCCTCCTTATAATTCGGGAATATATTTGGTAAAAGTTATTTCTAATTCTACTGTTATTGAAACGAAAAAGATAATTATAAAATAAAAATGCTAATAATTTGAGATTACTACTATCACGTCTACTCGTGTCATTCTGAGGCAGCCTCCCCTGAGGCATCGAAGGGAAGGACTTCATAATCACTTCCCAAAAGCTCTCACTATAATACTTCGACAGGCTCAGCATGACCGTTATGAAATTAATAGAATAAAAAATGACAGTTTTGAATAGCAACAATACTAAGACCTTGACTGTGTGATAGTCGTAAATAATTCGATTCTAAAAAATAAAAAGTGCTAATAAAATCAATTGACAATCAAATAAAAAAAACTGACAATAAAGTTCGGTCAACAATTTCACATTATTATGATAACTAAAAGCAATCTGTCTGTATCTGAAGTGGTTTTTTATCCAAATCCGTGCAATGGGCAAAACATTGTAATATCAACCGATAGAAATATCGACAACATCACCTTGGAAATATCCAATGATGATGGGCAATCGGTTTTTTCGAGTACTACCTTTTCTATTTTGCAAGAAATTCCAATGCAAATGAAGTTTAATCTGAGCAATGGCATCTACTATTTCTCTGTGTTGGCAAACGAGAAGGTAATAAAGTACGAGAAAGTGGTGATTATTAATAGTCTATATTAAAATGAGGGGAAAAGGGGTCAACTTTTTTTCGCCAAGTGTGATAAAGTCTGGCCTATTTGCTGCAAAACGAAGATCTATAAAACCAGAATTGACACTAATCAAAAAAAACACCTATATTTGTAATGAAAAACAAAATACACATAATTATATTGTTGGGAGATGAACACCATAATTAAAGCGGTCATTATTGACGATGAATTACATGCTAGGGAATCACTAAAAATGCAATTGCAAGAGAAGCATTCGCAGGTTCAGGTATGTGGTATTGCCAGTAATTGCGCAGATGGGTTTAAGTTAATTGAGGCCGAAAAACCCGATGTTGTATTTTTAGACATTCACATGCCCAAGATGTCGGGATTAGAATTTTTGGACACCTTTGTTATTCGAAATTTTTTAGTTGTATTCACCACCGCTTATAACAATCATGCGATAGAAGCGATAAAAAAGCAAACTTTTGATTATTTACTAAAACCCATCGATGAGGATGAGTTGGCTGAAACCATCAGAAAGATTCAACAAAAAATGAAATCGGATCAGGAAATTATTACTCCTAATTTGGAACAGACGATTAAGAATATGATCATTTCGGAGAAAGTTCAAAAAATCACGTTGCCTTATTCCAAAGGATACAAAGTGGTAAACGTGGATGACATTGTAATGTTTAAAGGAAACAACAACTACTCCGACATTTACTTAACGGATGGAAGTGAACTGTTATCGTCCAAAACGCTTCGATTTTTCGAAATGCATCTCTCCTCGCTTCGATTTTTCAGAATTCACAAATCTTTTTTAATCAACTTGAGTCACATCAAAGAGATGAATTTTAAAGATGGTGGATTTATCACCTTAACCAACGGGCACATTGTGCCATTAGCTCGAGGAAAAAGCAGCGAATTAATGCAATTGATAAACGGAATAAACCTCGAATGAAACACAAAAGACTAATCTTCTTGCTCTTTTTTCTTCAGATATCAGTTGTTGGAATATGCCAATCGCTTGTTTCGCGGAATTATAATGTAGAGAATGGATTAGCCAATTCCACAATATTTAGAATATATCAAGATTCCAAAGGATTTATCTGGTTTTCGACAGGATATGGCATCAGCCGATTTGATGGTATTCAGTTTAAGAATTACAGTACAGAACAAGGACTGGCAACCAACAAAGTATTAGCCATCAGGGAATTACCTAATACAGACATCATCTGTGGCAGCACGTTTGGGTTTGGATTGTTTTGCATCTATAAAGGTAAAATTTACAACATTGGCTCATTTATTCCAAACTTACCCAAAGAGATTATTTTTATGGAGTTTGACAAATGGGGGCGACTTTGGGTTATCTCTTCGGAGTGGAAGTTGGGATATATTTCCAAAAACATCAACAAATACTCCTATACTGAATATCCGAATTACTCCAAAACAAGCGACCAAATCTACACAAATGTTCTCTATCTAAACCGCGACAAAGAGTTGTATGTTGGCGCTGGCGATGGACTTTATTTAATTGGCAAAGACTCCGTTGTTCCAAAATATATCGATACCAATGTGAGTATTGCAGGAATTACCACCTCTAATTCTGGAAAATTTTATTTAGGGTCGTTCGGCAAAATTGTCGTACTGAACAACTTTAAAAAAGAGTTGGAAATATCAGAGCATCTTGAAGGAAAAGAGATGGGAATGTTGGAAGTAAGAGACGATCATTATTTGTGGTTTTATGCCTTTCCAGAAAAGCAATATCTATACGATTTAAAAGAGCAGAAATATTTAAATCCGGGAAAAATTTCCAAAATTCCAATCTATTCGATGCTCAAAGACAACGAAGACAATATTTGGCTTGGATCGGTAGGAATGGGCGCTTTTTGTTTTTCAACAGAGTTTGCTCAAACCTACACCAAGGAAGATGGACTTTACGACAACTACTTACTGAATCTGACGTACAGTCAGAACAAAAACCTTTGGATTACAACCTATTCCGGTGTGAATTACATTCAAAACACAAAAATTGATTCCTTAAAAGAGCGAACAGTCTCCGCCTCCGTTTGGAATGTAGCGGAAGGAAACGATGGCAAAATTTATCTTCCTATTTATAACAAATTAAACGTTATTTACAACCACAAAATTCAAGAGACATACGAAGTAAAAGATAGAATTATAAACTTACAGCTTCTCAACGACACCTTGTGGTTACTTACTCGCAAAGGAGTTTATTTTCTGATAGATAATAAAATTGTCTCGCCTGAGAAACTAAGCGATCTGAAAAATTTAAAGATTTTTTGTGTAACCAAAGACTCCGACAATACCAAATGGATTGGAACCAACAATGGAGTATATATTTTAAAAGAGAAGCTCAGTCCTCTTTTTTCGGATAATAGAAACAAAAACAGTGAAATAAATTCAATTGTAATTCAACAGAACAACGTCTGGATTGCCATGGAAAAAGGGCTAATGCTTGCCAGCAAGAGCAATCCAAACTCACAATCGTATCATCTGCTCAAAAACATCAGAATAAGTTCGCTTACCTTGGGTCAGGACGATAAACTTTGGATAGGTACCTACAAAGGGTTGTTTTTGTACGAAAAAAACAAACTGATAAAAATCAATCAATTACAAGGGATAATTGGAGAAGAGATCAGGGCAATTGTTGCGGTAGATTCCATAATCTGGTTGACTTCCGAAAAAGGATTATGCAGGATAGTTCCCAATAAACTTTTTATAGACACCGAAAAAATAAAACCACGAATTCATATTTCGGAAATCATGGTAGATGGCAATGAATATCAAGTAAACGACAGTCTCTCCTTTGATTACAACTCTCGAAATATTCGGATTGAATTTGTGGGATTTTACTACAAAAATCCCCAGTCACTCTACTTTAAATATCGTTTGAATAAAGATTCAAAATGGAATATAACCAGCAACGAGTCGGTAGATTTTAACAATTTGCCCAATGGAAACTACTCTTTTGAGGTAGTTGCTGTTTCGGAAAACGACATTCAAAGTCCAATAGCGACCCTTCACTTCTCAATCAAAACTCCTTGGTGGCTGCAATTGTGGTTTTTTGTTCTTCTGATAATTTTAGTCACTGCACTCATTGCTGTTGCTTTTCAGTTAAGAGTTGGTCACTTACGCAAGAGAGAAACCGAAAAATTAACCAATCAGCGAAAAATTGTAAATATGGAATTTCGGGCATTAACGGCGTTGATGAATCCACATTTTATTTTCAACGTACTCAATTCCATTCAATATTACATGAAATATGTAAATGTAGACAAGGCAAGTCAATATTTAAAGAAATTCACAAAACTCATACGCATCCATTTCGAAAATTCAAAACAGAGTTTTAACCTATTGACGGACGAAATTAAAGCCCTCGATTTGTACATGCAACTTGAATCGTTCCGATTTGACGAGCGATTGAATTACAAATTAACGGTGGATGATCAAATAGATGAAAACAAAACGTACATTCCTTCCAACATCATCCAACCCTTTGTTGAAAATGCAATTTGGCATGGATTGTCTCCGATTACGTTGGAAAGTCAGGTGACTGTAAATATTTTCAAACAAGAAAACTCCATTTTTATAGAAATCATGGACAATGGCATTGGAATAAACAAAACCATCGGCAACAAAGCAAATCATGCCTCCTCGGCCATAAAAATTTCAAAAGAACGGCTGTTGTTGTTGAAAAAACTCTACGACAACATTTTTGACCTATCAATAATAGACCTCAACGACCTCGATCCAAACGATCATGGCACAAGAGTAAGAATCAGCTTACCTTTAATTTCGACGCTTCCCACTGAAGAGTGGCTGATTCGATCCTAGGGAA
>JBBRGJ010000164.1:0-7388 GCA_038240835.1 Bacteroidales bacterium
CAAGAAATTGTGGAAGAGTAGGTCGCCGCCAACCCTTATTTTTAAGCCTTCACGAAAGTGAAGGCTTTTTTTATGCCCAAAAACGACCTATTCTAATATGAAATCCATATTGGTACTGCAAGAAATTGTGAAAGTCACGCCCGAAAGCGTGATAAAATCCGGTCGCCGCCTGACTTTATTCTGATCCTTTACGAAAGTGAAGGCTTTTTTTAAGCCTTTTTTTTAGCTATACCTTAAGCCCGCAAGCAATTGAAAAAATCAATAACTAATATGCTAAATTTCAAGAATTTAAATACAGGATGTATTTCATTAAACTTATTTATGATGAATTTTATAAACATTGCTAACTTCTAACGACTCCGTTAAGTCCAATAATTAAAAATAAATTCAATAATTTATATTACGCATCGAGAATTAACCCAAACTGAATTTAAAATCATCCTTTGACTTAATTTGAAAAAAGTAATAATATAAGTCGAGTCAGTTGGAAAAAACAGATATCGGACATTAAAAATCCTTTTTTTGATTTAAACTGCCTCAGTGAATCTTTAAATGCCGTTTCTGTTTCATAGATTATCTTTAAGAATGAATTTTCAACAACAGAACCGAGCTTTTATCATTCTCAATTTATGAAACTTGGATAGTTTTATAAATTGAATTACTACAACTTTCCTCGTTCATCAAAATAAGCTGTATTTAGCCTTTTTGGCGAAGTCTTGTCTCGATTTTGATTAATGAAGTTTATCATGCAAGGCAGGATTCATAGAAATATTTATAATATGAGAGTGTTACAACGGTCTCAATATAATGATCTCACGCTTTCGCTCCACAAAAAAAAACTAGGTTCAGGTGTGTCAAGACAAAAGTGACACTAAAAATAATTTCTTCTAAGTAAAATAGTTTTGTGTTTTTTGATAGAAATTTTTACAATCATATTTTGCTTGCGGATTTAAGGATATCTAATCATTTAATTTTCAAAAAAAAAAATCGCTTGGCAAATCAACTCTAACTTCATAAAAACCAGTTTAGCCCAGCCGTTGCAAGTGGTTATGAACAAGCAACGTAGCTGATATAAATATTTGAAAATTATTTTTGTGTTATTTTGTTCTTGTTAAAATAAAATAATTTATTTTGAAGAAATTATACAAGCAATCATGAAATAAAAAAAAAATAATGTTAACTTAACATTGGAAAACACAACAAGAAAAAAAATAGTGATAAGTTTGTAACATATTTTAAAATGAAGTTTTTATGGATAACATGTACTTAATTATTCTCATGGTCTTATTTATTTTAGCTATACTAGATGTAATAGTAGGAGTTGGAAATGACGCTGTCAACTTTGTAAGTTCGGCAATTGGAGCACGCGTAGCGCCCTTTTTTGTAATAATGACTATTGCTTCGGGTGGGGTATTGCTTGGCGCAATTACATCAAACGGAATGATGGAAATTGCACGCTCGGGTATATTTGTGCCTTCCATGTTTACCTTTCACAATATAATGATAATTTTTGTGGGGGTAATGATCACAGATATATTATTATTAAACGCCTTTAACGCTGCAGGTTTACCTACATCTACTACGGTGTCTATCATTTTTGAATTGATGGGTGGTGGAATCTCAATGGCACTAATATCATTGTATGAATCTGGACAATCCATGAGCCTTGTTTTAAATTATATAAACACAGCCACGGCGTTAAAAATTATATCTGGAATTTTTATTTCCATCATATTTGCTTTTCTTTTTGGTGCAATTATCCAGTGGATAGTTCGACTTATATTCTCTTTTAATTACGAAGAAAAAGTAAAAAAATATGGTGCTTTCATTGGGGGTGTAGCCCTAACTGTAATTACGTACTTTATCGTTATTAAAGGCATGAAGTCTACTGCTTTTATGCCAAAAGAACTACTTGTTTACATTCACGAAAACACATCAATTGTATTGTTAGGTAGTTTTGTGTTTTGGACAGTTTTTAGCCAAATATTATACTGGGTATTTAAAACTAATGTATTAAAAATTGTGGTTTTGGCCGGTACATTTGGATTAGCTCTAGCATTTGCCGGAAACGACTTGGTAAACTTTATAGGAGTCCCTTTAGCGGCATTGGAATCCGCGCAAATTTTTCAAGGAACCGCAGGGGCTAATACTTCCATGACAATGGGAGCTCTATCAAAAGCTATTCAAACACCAACGTTATATTTATTAATCGCTGGTATTATTATGGTGCTTACGTTGTGGTTTTCTAAGCATGCGCGAAACGTAACACAAACTACTCTAAATTTAAGCAATCAAGGTGGTGGTCAAGAACAATTTGGCTCATCATTATTTGCTCGTGTACTGGTTAGAAACGCCATTCGGTTTTCAGATAGGTTGCAATCTGTTTTGCCAAATTCTTTCAATTCGTTTGTTTCAAAAAGATTTACTTCAAGTACCGCACCTGTCAAAACTGAATCGTTCGATTTAATGAGAGCTTCTGTAAATCTTATGGTTGCAAGTCTGTTAATTAGTCTTGGAACTTCATTTAAACTGCCATTGTCTACAACATACGTTACGTTTATGGTTGCCATGGCTACATCGCTTGCAGATGGTGCTTGGGGAAGAGAAACGGCTGTATATCGCATAACGGGTGTTTTTACTGTAATTACAGGCTGGTTTCTTACTGCTTTTATAGCATTTACATTGTGTGCTATTGTCGTATGGATTAGTTACATAGGCGAATTGTTTGCTATTTTGCCATTGTTTGGCATTGCACTATACTTTTTATACAAAAGTGTATTCAAAAAATCTAAAAACAAAAATGACGACTCTTCATATGATGTTATTATTGATGCAGATGAAAATAGCTTAGTGGGGAAATCACTTGGTAATTCAAAAATGGTATTTTCAAATGTGTTAAAATCTTTTAGCCAAATTTGCGAAGGTTGCTCAAAATATGATAGACATGTTTTGAAAAAAGCCAAAGAACATTCAAAAGAATTAGATATTCAGATTAAGAATATAAAAGACAACATTAACTATTCAATTCGCAATATCGACGAAAAAAATATAGATTCAAGTCATCACTATGTGCAAGTAATTGATTATTTACGTGAGGTTTCTAGAAGTTTAGGGTTTATAACAGAACCTATTTTTAAACATGTGAACAATAATCACAAACCTCTTATTGATGCTCAAAAAGAAGAATTATCTGAAATCTATTCTCAATTTGAATCATTTATTGCTAAGGGCATAGATATTATGGAGCATAAAAAATTTGACGAAATGGAAGATTATGCTCTTATACAAACGGAAATGTTTGCTTTTATAAATAAGTTGCGAAAAGTGCAGATAAAACGTGTAAAAGAAGGAGAAGTAAATACTCGAAATAGTTTATTGTATTTACAAATGCTTCATGAGTTTAAACAAATATTATCTTTTTCTATGAATGTAGTAAAATCGCATAGAGATATGATCGTTGCTCAATAAAAAAGCAAAGTTAAGCGACTCATTATAAAGTTTGAAAGAAAACGTCTGTTTTTTTCACCAGGCCTGTCCTGTAATCTGCTGAGACTATGGCCTGCGCTGAGTTGGTCGAAGGAAAGGTAAGTGAGCATAGTCGAAATAGAGTGAACAAGATGTTATGCTCGCAACAAAAAAAAATGTTCGGTTCTGCATTACTCAATATACACTTCAAACTTGACGTTTTATGTTTTACAACCCTCGATTCTAAAGATCAACTCGGAATCGGGGTCAATCACATATCGTCGAAGGATGCTAATACTTTAACGATATGACAGACTCTATTTAGGCAGCACCTTCCATCTTTAGCTAGCTGTTCAGGAATTAAAAAGAAGGAATATGTCAATCATAAATATTGAGTTTGAGTGTGAATACACGCCATAAACAGAAATTTTTTTTAGGGGAGAGATGGTATGAGCAATAGATAAAGAACTCATGTTGAAGAGTGCATAAAGATTGAATTGTAAAAACAGTGTTTAATGGAAAAATAATTTGTATTATGTAAAAACCGAAAACTAGTATTTGCGGCCAAACACTAAAAAGAAAAAGCAATTGCTTCGCTATTTGAAAAAGAGTTGGGTGGCAAATGTTTTTGCTCTCAAAAATTTTGACACCGATACACTCGAAACTGTGCGTTGAAATTTCTCAAAAGCCTTGATTTTTGACTTTTGCAACGGCCTCAGGTTAATTCTTCTTTTTTTTTTAGTTTTACTAGCAAAAAGAGAAGTATAACTAATAAAGTTAAGAGCGCAGTCAAGTAATGTGTTATTTTAACTCTTTTCCGATTTCCTTTTTAGCAAATAAGTGTCGATTTTGCTCTGATTTTAATAGTTGCACTTTTGTCGTGATAAAAATCTAGTTGCTTATGCCTATTCATCTTAAACTTTTCTAAAAGTGAAGGCTTTTTTTAGAGTTATATTATAGTACATTTTTAGATTATTCGTTTTTAGTATTTTAGTTCGCTTAATCACATTGAAAAAAAGCGTATTTTCGTAAAAAATATAAATCCAGTGAATAAGCCGTTAGCAGAAATAATGCGTCCCCAACGATTAGACGAATATGTGGGACAAGATCATCTGATTGGATCAGGAGCCGTTTTGAGAAAATCTATTGAGAGTGGCAACATTCCTTCCATGATTTTGTGGGGACCTCCAGGAGTTGGAAAAACGACGCTTGCCAATATTATTGCCCATCAACTTAATACTCCGTTCTTTACGCTAAGTGCAATAAGTTCTGGGGTGAAAGATATTCGCGAAGTTATAGAGAGTGCGAGTAATCAGCCACAGAGGACTATCTTGTTTATTGATGAAATTCATCGATTTAATAAAGCTCAACAAGATTCTCTCTTGGGTGCTGTCGAGAAGGGCGTTGTTACACTCATAGGAGCCACCACTGAAAATCCTTCTTTTGAAGTTATTTCTCCATTGCTTTCCCGTTGCCAAGTCTATATATTAAAGTCTCTTACCGAAACTGATCTTCTAAAAATTTTGAATGAGGGATTGGAAATACTTCAGAAAGAATTTTCTGTGAAAATTAAAATTTCAGAGAATGAAGCCCTGTTTAGAATTTCTGGTGGTGATGCACGCAAACTGCTAAATGCTCTGCAAATTACGGTTGAAAATAATATTAATGGAGGCAAAACTCTTACTGTTACGAATAAAATGGTGTTGGATACCATTCAACAAAATATTGTAATTTATGATAAAGGTGGTGAAATGCATTATGACATCATCTCTGCTTTTATCAAATCTATTCGCGGAAGCGATCCCAATGGTGCTGTTTATTGGTTAGCACGTATGATTAAAGCAAGTGAGGATCCTAAATTTATCGCTCGAAGATTGGTTATTTTAGCCAGTGAAGATATTGGAATTGCTAATCCAAATGCACTCTTGATGGCAAACAATTGCTTTCAAGCGGTCCATACCATTGGAATGCCCGAAAGTAGAATTATCCTGTCGCAGACTGCCGTTTATTTGGCCACTTCTCCTAAAAGTAATTCTACCTATCTGGCCATTGATGAAGCATTGGATTTTATCGATAAAACGGGGGACTTACCTGTTCCTCTTCATTTGAGAAATGCTCCTACTAAATTGATGAAAAACATTGGTTACGGAAAAGAGTATAAATATGCCCATGATTTTGATGGCAATTTCACCGATCTTGAGTTTCTTCCTGATAAAATTAAAGGTAAAACATTTTACAAACCTGGCAATAACTCAAAAGAAAGAGAGTTGAAAACTTATTTAAAAAGCCTTTGGAAAGATAAATATGATTATTGAAAACTTTTCATGATTTATTCTCTTTTATCTCTACGATTTTATCCTAAACTCGAACATTATTCGTACCCCTATGTTTAATTAATAAAAAAAAACATGCAAGAATCTGTTCTCTTTTGGTTTCGTCGTGATTTGCGAATGGACGACAATCATGGTTTATATAAAGCGTTGAAATCTGGATATAAGGTAATCCCTTTTTTTGTGTTTGATCCAACTATTTTAGAACAGTTTGAGGATAAATACAATCGTCAAGTTGACTTTCTTATTAATGCAGTCAGTGATTTAAAGAATCAGTTGATGGAACTCAATTCTGATTTGAAAATCTTTTATGATACTCCCGAAAACACATTGAATGATCTTTTAAATTCGTATGATATTAAGTCAGTTTATGCCAATGAGGATTTTGAACCCTCAACGATTAAACGCGATCTTGATATTGCTCTGTTTTTGAAATCTAAAAGTGTTGATTTTCAGTTATATACTGACCATGTTGTTTTCGCTCCAAAAACTATTTTAAAATCAGATCAAACTCCATATGTGGTTTTTACCCCTTTTTCAAAGATTTGGAAACAATCCCTGTTGCCAGAAATGTTGAAGAGTTACCCCGTGGAAGAGTTGTTGCCGAATTTATGCCATTTTGAAGAAAAATCAACGTTTGATTTTGAACAGATTGGTTTTTCATTTTCTTTGAAAAAGCAAAAGCCAATTGATATTCCTATTTCTGTGATTGTAAATTATCACGACACGTGGAATTTCCCAGCCATAGACAAAGGGACGACTAAAATGGGCGTTCATCTGCGTTTTGGGACTGTTTCTGTTCGTAAATTAGTCGCTGAAGCGCTCATGTATAACGAGGTTTTTTTATCGGAATTAATTTGGAGAGAGTTCTTTATTCATATTCTCTATCACTTTCCCCATGTTGCAAATCAGTCATTTAGAAACAAATACAACTCCATCGTTTGGAATAACAACGAAAAAGATTTCGAAAATTGGTGCTTAGGAAATACGGGAGTCCCGATGGTGGATGCAGGCATGCGCGAATTAAATCAAACTGGATTTATGCATAACCGAGTGCGCATGGTGGTTGGCAGTTATCTGGTAAAACATCTTTTGATTGATTGGAGATGGGGTGAGGCGTATTTTGCCCAAAAATTAATTGATTTTGAACTTTCATCTAATAATGGAAACTGGCAATGGGTTGCAGGAACAGGCTGTGATGCAGCTCCATATTTTAGAATTTTCAATCCATACCGTCAACAAGAACGTTTCGATCCAAAATTTGAATACATCAATAAATGGGTTCCAGAATATCAATCGGAAGAGTATAAAAAAGTATTTTCCCTAGACTTAAACATGGCTAAAGAACGCTGTTTGAAAGCTTATAAAGCTTGTGGGGAGGAATGAGGCACTCGAAGACATCGATAGAAGAAGAAGAACGTGAAATGTGAGAAGAAGAAAGAAAACAGAAGAAAGAAAGTGATGAACGATGAACGATGAGTGCGCAAAGCGAGTCTGAAGAAGAGAAAGAATATAGAATTAAGAAGTAAGAATGTGAAAAATTAATAAGAACCCAAGAAGATGACTGAGGCACTCGAAGGCATCGATAGAAGA
>JBBRGJ010000165.1:0-7310 GCA_038240835.1 Bacteroidales bacterium
AAAACAACAAAGACTTCAAATTAGCCTACCTTGCTAAAGAATTGCTTATTGCATTTGAAATTTCCAGAAAACATGCATTCGCTCCTTCTTGACTTTTTGGATACTTTTGTGTCAAGACAAAAGTATCAATCAAAAAGAAAAATCTTCGAAGTAAAGTGGTTTTCCTGTATTGAAAAAAACGGAAAAACTGTTTATTCTCACTCTCAAAAGATCAGTGAATTTCCTCACTGTCATCAATCCCTTTATTTCCAAAAAAAAATTGGATAAAGTCTCAGTATGACCGTTTCAAGATAAAGTTCTTCTTAACTCCGCCTTCTCACTGTCGAAGGACTTTCCAAAAGTGTTTTTCCCAACAATTTCCTCATTCTAACCCCATTTTAAAAATATTATCATGGTTTTCCCTTTTTTTATACTATTTTTGATAAATAATTCATCCCTTTGTTTTTGCTTTACTGGATTTTTTATTTTGAAAAAAATACTATTTTAAATAATTGAAAATCATGTCTTTAAGTTATTATTTGGAAAAATATCAAAAAATAGTTGAACAAAGCAAACAAAAGATTGTATATTTGCAAAGTGAATGTTCACTTACTTAAATTAATGATTATGAAAATGAATGCACGTCAGATAGAAATTATAGAAGCCACTGGAAAAATACTTACATCTTGTGGCGTTAGCGGATTGACAATTAAAAATCTGGCTAAGGAGATGAAATTCTCCGAAAGTGCCATTTATAGACACTTTGACAGTAAGGAAGAAATTATTATTTCTATGCTTGATTATTTAGCTGACATAATAAATGAACGTTTGCAAAATATATCACAAACAACCGATAACTCGGAAACTAAATTTGTCACCCTATTTGAAAGTTTATTTGAGTTTTTTAACAACAATCCTCACTTTGTGGTTGCTGTCTTTTCTGACGGATTGTTTGAAGAAAGCCAACGAATAAACGAAGCTATATTGAAAATAATGAACATTAAAATGCAATATTTAATGCCAATTATCTTGGAAGGACAACAAAAAGGTGTTTTTACAAATGCGATAAATACTGATGAACTTATGCATATTGTAATAGGTACCGTTAAGTTGCAAATGTTCAAGTGGAGAGTTTTTGATTTCCAATTTGATATTACTAGAGCAGGTAACAATATGGTACAATCATTATTAACCATCATAAAAACAAGAAACTAAAGACGATTTTCCTTTTTTAAACCCTCTCTACAACCAATAAATTTTATTTACAAAAAAAAATAACCAAAAAAAATTTAATCAATTATGTTAGTAAATATTCACAAACCTAAAACATTATTACTGCTTTTTGTGCTTTTGCTTCAAACAACTCATGCACAGGTCTGGACGCTAGACCAATGCATTGATACGGCACAAATACATAATAGGAATTTGCAAATAAGCAACAACAATGGGATTATAAGCAATCAAAAACACAAAGAGGCCATTGCTAATTTATTCCCAAAAATTAATGCAGTCGGCGATTATCGCTATTACACCGATCAACCTACCCAATTAATGCCAACATCTGTTTTTGGCGGACCTGCCGGAATGTTCAAGGAAGCGCAATTTGGGGTGCCTCACAATATAAATGCAAATCTTCAAATAGCGATTCCATTATATAATCCGCAAATTTATGGGGCTATACAAGCTACGAAGGTTGCCTCTGAATTAATCGAACTTCAATATAAAAAGACAGAAGAACAGGTCTTTTTTGAAGTTTCAAATCTTTACTACAATTTACAAATCATACATCATCAGTTATTATTTATTGATAGCAATTTGGTGAACAGCAATAAATTACTCCAAAATATACAACTATTGAAAGAACAATCAATGGTGAAAGGTACTGATGTAGACAAAGTTAAATTGCAAAACGAACAATTGAAAACACAAAAAGAACGCATCAAAAGCAGTTTTGAGCAAATACTGAATGCACTTAAATTTACCATGGGCATCCCGATAACCATGGCTGTTGAAATTTCGCCTGAGATTCGTTTCCAAAGTCAAATAAGTTATTCTGCGAATTCAACTTTAGATATTTCAATGATAAAAACTCAGTCGCTATTGATTAAATCAGAACTACATTCGTTGAGATTTTCAAGATTACCCTCAATTAATCTTTATGGAATGTATGGAACTACTGGTTTTGGCTATAACGAAGCGCCCAATGACTTCTTAAAGTTCTTTTCGGTTGGATACATGGGAGTTCAAATGTCAGTTCCATTGTTTAATGGAACCGTGACCCAACGAAAAATAAATCAGAAAAAAATAGAATTTCAAAACAGCGAATTGCAAATCGAATTAATTACCTCGCAAAACGCGATGCTTATAGAAAATGCCCAAAGGCAAAGAGTAGTTGCACAGCAAACAATTGAAAATACGCTCTTGCAAATTCAGTTGGCGCAATCAATTTACAACCAAACTAGCTTACAACAAAGACAAGGATTAGCCTCACTTACAGATGTTTTACTCGCCGATAATGCTTTGCGAGAGGCACAACAGGCCAACTTATCGGCGATTGTCGATTTCCTAAAGGCTGATTTGGAATTAAAAAAACTAACAGGCAATATTATTAATACAACAAAAAAATAAAAAACAATGAAGAAGAAAATAATTTATATAGTAGTGGCATTGGTCTTAATAGCAGTCGTTGTAATTCGCCTGGTAAGCAATAAACAGACTACCGATAAACGAGTGTATCATTTTAACAAAGAGCAGGCAATTAATGTGCAAGCAATCACACTAAAATTGGAAAGTGCAAAAAACAAGATTTCCCATCCAGGAACTTTTGAACCCAATAAGGAGACAAAAATTAGTGCGGATATTCAGGGAAAAATTAACGCCGTTTTAGTTGATTTAGGAAGCACTGTAAGTAAAGGTCAAACTTTAATTCAGCTTGATAACTCGTTGCTGAAATTACAATTACAAACCGTCGAAATTCAAATTGAAGGGTTGGAAGCTGATGTTAAACGATATACTGTGCTTGCCAATGCAGACGCTATTCAAGGTGTACAATTGGAAAAATCAGGATTGGCGCTTAGATCGGCTAAGGTTCAGCGAGCTACTTTGATCGAACAAATCAACAAAACTAAGATCGTAGCTCCTTTCAGTGGAATTGTCACGGCTAAATTAACCGAAGTAGGTGCATTTGCTGCGCCGGGAATTCCTTTGATTCAAATTAGTGATATTTCAACGCTGAAATTTACGGTAAATGTCCCTGAGCAGGAATTAAACCAGTTCAAAAACAATCAAATATATTCACTATCCGCTGATGTATATCCTGAAACTCTGTTGTCGGGAAAAGTGATCATGACGGGCAGTAAAGCAAATATGGGGAATAGTTTTCCCGTGCAATTTTCGGTGGGGAATACCGCTGACTTAAAAATAAAATCGGGAATGTTCGGACAGGTTCGGTTGAAAGATGATGTTGAAGGACAGTATATTATCATTCCAGCTTCTTCTATTGTGGGAACGAATATTCAACCACAGGTTTACACGATAAAAAACGGAAAAGCAGTTCTTAAGAATGTTGCCGTTTCGTCAAGGATTCAAAATAAAGTACTTATTTCAAGTGGGTTAACCGAGGGGGATGTTATCATAACCAACGGATTTATTAATCTATTTGATGGGGCAAATGTTTCAATCAGCAAATAAAACTTACAAACATGAACATTACAAAAATAGCAATCAATCGCCCTTCGCTGATCATCGTTCTTTTCAGCGTATTCGCTTTACTGGGAATTATTGGGTATAAAAACTTGGGGTACGAACTGTTGCCCGATTTTAATCAACCCGTTGTGGTTATTAAAACCATCTATCCTGGAGCTGAGCCAAATGAAGTAGAAACATCGGTTTCCAGAAAAATTGAGGATGCCTTGTCGAACCTTGAAGGAGTGGATTATTTGGAAACAAAGTCGATGCCCAACGCTTCAGTTATTATTGTCAATCTAAAGTATGGCACCGATTTGAATATTGCCATGCAGGATGCCCAGCGATACATCGATAATATTCGAAAAGACTTGCCCGCTGATATTTTGAGTCCAGTGATGAGTAAAGTCTCTCCCAACGATTTGCCAATTATTTCGATTAGCGCAACAAGTAAATTGCCAGCCACGGAATTTTATCAGAAGATGAAAGACGAATATCTTCCACAAATTCAGCAAATAAAAGGAGTGGCAGAAATCACCATGCTTGGAGGCGAAGAGCGCGAAATTCAGGTAAAAGCCAATCAGGATAAACTGAAATTATACAAAATATCACTTTATCAAGTCGTTGAAGCGATTAACAGATCGGGCATTGATTTGCCAGCAGGAAAAGCACAAACCAATAAAGAGAACAATTCTGTTCGGCTAATTGGTAAGTTCTCATCCGTTGATGATATCAAAAATGTACAAATTGCAATGCCCGCGCCCGGAATGCCAATCTACGTTAAAGATGTCGCCACGGTGATTGATGGGGTAAAAGAAGTAGGTTCTGTAAGTCGTTATAATGGCGTAAACGGAATAGGACTTTTGTTGAAAAAACAACGAGATGCCAATGCCGTAGAAGTCTCAAAATTAGTTCACGCTAAACTCAAACAAATTGAAGATGCGAACTCAAAATATGGAGTAAAATTTACGGTTGCCGACGATTCCACCGACATGACAATTGCCGCAGTAAATTCAGTTGTCTATGATTTGATTTTGGCGGTTATTCTGGTCTCATTGGTGATGTTCTTATTTTTAAAGAGTTACCGAAACTCTTTGATTGTATTAATTGCCATTCCTACTTCATTAATTACTGCATTTGCCGTGATGTGGATGATGGGTTATACACTGAACCTGATGACTTTGCTGGCCATGTCGTTAATTATTGGAATCTTGGTGGATGATGCCATTGTGATTTTGGAAAATATTCAGCGACATATTGATATGGGGAAAGACAAAGGAACTGCAGCACTTGAAGGTAGAATGGAAATTGGTTTTTCTGCCATCTCTATTACCTTGGTTGATGTGGTTGTATTTTTACCTATCTTATTCTTACAAGTATTTGTGGGCGATATGCTTAAACAGTTCTCGGTAGTGGTTATTACTTCTACTCTGACTAGTTTGCTCGTTGGGTTTACGTTAGTGCCCTGGCTGGCTTCACGTATTGGAAAGAAGGAAGATCTACAGCCTACCAATTTCGTAAATCGTTTTCTACTTTGGTTCGAAAAGCAATTAACAACATTTATCAATTGGTATGGTCGCCAGTTAGAATGGGTTCTTAGCCATAAACTGATTTTTACCGGAATCGTTGCTTTTTTGTTGATTATGACTGTCGTGTTGATGAAACAAGGGATTATAGGTAAAGAGATGATGTCGACAGGCGACCAAGGAAAATTCCGTCTAAATTTAGAATATGATAAAACAACCACCGTTCAGGAAAATAATATCAGAACTAAAAAAGTAGAAGATTTTATTTTACAGCAACCAGAAGTCTCAACACTTTTTAGCAATATTGCAGGACCAAGTACCGGAATTGGTAGTTTGGGCGTTGGTTCGGCTAATTTATCTGAATTTACGATTCAGTTAAAACCAGAAAAAGAGAGAAGTATTAAAACAGAGCCCTTTATGAAATCGCTTCGCGAAGAGCTCAACAAAGAATTTCCTGGAGTTAACTTTTCGATGGCGGTTTTAGGATTATTACCCAAACAAGCACCAATCAAAATAACATTAAGTGGAAACGACTTGCCCTTAGTTATGAAAACTGGAGGTGAATTAAAAGCTGCTATTGAAAAAATCCCTGGCGCCGACAATGTGCAATTGTCTGTAAAAGCAGGAAGTCCAGAGTATAAGGTGATTCCCGACAAAAATAAGATGCAGCTACTGGGACTCTCAACGGCTTATGTTGGATTAAACTTAAGAGCTGCTTTTACTGGTAATGATGATGCAACGCTAACCGAACATGGAACAGAATATCCGGTTAGAATCTGGTTGGATGAATTTAATCGAAAAAACTACGAAGATATCCAACACCTAACCATCGTAAACCCAATGAATATTCCGATTGAAGTTTCGCAATTTGCGGATGTCAGACAGGATAATTCTCCTTCGTTGCTCGAAAGATTGGACAGACAATCTTCTGTAACCATTACTTCCGAATCGTTTGGAAGACCCTCGGGAACTTTGGCGGGTGATGTAATCAGCTTTTTGGAAACACAACCTTTGTCCGACGGCGTAAAATTGACGTGGGGAGCTGATATCAAAACACAAAACGAGAGTTTTGGCGCTTTGGGCGCGGTATTATTGATTTCATTTCTGTTGATTTATCTAATTATGATAGCGCTGTATGATAGTTATATCTATCCGTTTGTAGCTCTGTTTGCCATTCCAATGGCAGCCATCGGAGCTTTTCTGGCTTTAAATCTATCGTTAAATCATTTAACCTTATTTGCGCAGTTAGGACTGATCATGCTTATGGGTTTGGTGACAAAGAATTCTATTTTAATTGTGGATTTCACCAATCAACTAAAAGCGCAAGGGAAACATTACAAAGAGGCATTAATCATTGCAGGCAAAGAACGTATGCGCCCAATTTTAATGACCACATTGGCCATGGCTATTGGAATGCTGCCCATTGCATTGGCTAAAGGTACAGCCAGCGAATGGAAAAACGGACTGGCTTGGGTTATCATTGGCGGACTTCTTTCGTCCATGATTTTGACTGTTTATTTAGTCCCGATGGTTTATTATGTAGTAGATTCGATGAAAGAAAAAATAGCAAATAGAAAGTTGAAATAAATAGATTGTTGACAGTGAAAAAAACCAATCTTTGCAACTCAAGACATTGATTTTTAGTGCTTTTATGATTGTCATGCTGAGTTAATCGAAGTATTATAGAAAGAACTTTTTGGAAAGTGCTTATGAAGTCCTTCGATTAACTCAGGAAGACCACAAAAGAAGAAAAATTAGAAATAGTTTTTAATTCTGTCATTGGTAGTCAACATGATAGTTTCAGAAAAGAGCTCTTATTCTTCTTCTTCCTCACAGTCATCCTGCCCGGTTGCTTTCAGAATTTTGTTTGCTAGAGTTTAATCCTCGTGGCGGGGGGATGTCAAGACAAAAGGATTCATCAAAATAGTTTTACTGAAGTAAAATGGTTTTTTTGTATTAAAAAGGCCGGTATGCTATCTTGACCGACCTTGTCAAAAAAGCGTTAAGAAAAAGAGGTGATTTTACGGATGAAGCGAGGCGGGTGCGTTGAAGTAAATAGATCCAAATCTGAAACATCCGTTATGTGAATTAAATTACCTACGTAAACCTTATAGCTTGGCT
>JBBRGJ010000166.1:0-7194 GCA_038240835.1 Bacteroidales bacterium
CATACACTTTGAAATGGCATGTAAGAAATCCTCCACTCTCTGAGATGGCACGCACAGCGCAAAGGCATAATCGGTAAAAGGTAAACAGGCTACAAAAACCTGCACATTAACCATTTCACCAGTTTCTGTATTCACATATTCTAGCGTATCGCCCGCAAAATCGACAAATAACTTCTCGCCAGGAACGTAGGTATCACTCAATACTGTGGTAGGCGTAGAAGCTGCTAATTGCTGTTTTAGGTGAAAGAAAAATTGTGACTTGCGATAGCCGGCGGGATGCTTGGCGATATACTCCTGCCATACCAGAAAGCGGGTTACATGTTTATGACTTAGTGAAGTTTTAAAGTGTGGTAGCTCATCCAAAAACGTTTGATGCCGATAGTCGGTATACGCCGGATTACCTGTTCTGAAGCGGAATTCGAGTTCAGGATCTTCCATTTTTAATACTTCTTTAAGCGTCAATGGGTCATTGCCAAAGAACCGAACATAATTATTCACCGTCTCTTTATTTATATCCAAATCCTTGGCTATTTGACGGTTCGATACTCCGTTCTCGCTCAATTGGAGAACTTGTTTTATTCTACTCATATTTACGGATTTTCCTGCCATATTACCTTTGCTTTGATAGTTGATTTCAAAGCTGCAAAGGTACGGTAGAACACGACAGTAAACGGATATGCTGCGGAAAATGAAAAGCGCCAATCCGTGAACGGACATGCTCCGGAAAGTATTGAAAACAAAACCACTATCTTCCAAAAGTGAACGGACATGCTCCGGAAAAATGATATTTACCAGCAACCGAAAATAACGTGAACGGGCATGCTCCGGAAAAATGTACCCATGAACGGGTATGCTCCGGAATTTGGAATGTTTTGTTTCTGTTTTTTGACTTTTCATCCTGTTTGTAACCATTATTTGGAACAAACGGATAGAAAAAACGTGATTTGGAATAGTAAACTTACAGTTTGAAACCGCTCAGATAACTATGCTTTTGTGGGTGGGTATGCTCCGGAATATGCAATATAATTGATTACCTGTATTTATCGCATCTCATATTTAACATGAAATTCTAACTTGCCACCAAAGTGAGAGGATAGAATGGTGGCGAGTTTGTTGTGAGCGAGCATACTAAATTATGAGTTAATTTGTCGAATAATCTCTTTTAATTTTTCTGCACCATACCATTGACTAATTCTTTTTTCATTTGTTCCATTCAACCATTCTTTTGCATAATTTTCTAATTTTGCAATCTTGCAAATAATCTCAATATGTTCTTTCTCAAAGCCAAGACTTGATATTGATTGACCATCCTTCACTAACTTTTTAACCCAATTATCTGTATTATTAGCAAATTGTTTAAAGTTGTCTTTATTGCTTACATTCTCAGGAATTGATGAAACAGCATTCAATAATCTCAGTTTTTCTTCAATTTCTGCTTTTTGGTTTGAGTTTGGGTAGTTAGCCAGAAATGATTCGCATAAATCTTTTATTGATGATTCCTTGGCTAACTTAAACGCTAATTGTTCTTCTTGTTCTCGTTTTTTGATGTCAATTTTCAGTTTAAAATTAGGAAGACTACCATCATCAAATAATTGCATTGCTTCAACATATTTTTGGTGTGCTTTATCTAAATCATTAATTGCAATAAATGAATAAGCTTCTTCTTTTAATGGTATGGCTTGTTGAATCTTTAATTCGTTTTCTTTATTCTTTTTATCTTCAAAAGATTTAATAGTTGACATTATATTAACATTCCCATTTATCTCCGAGAATGGCTTTAGATATTCCTTGTTTTTCTTTATGTTATTAAATTCATTAGCAATCTTTGCTGAAACATTTGCAAGTTCAAGCTGAGGATATACTAATGTTCGATCAACACTTATATTTGAACTTTGAGAAAGAGCAGTAATTTCTTTAATAGCCAAACTATCAATCCATTTTGTGTTTTTAATTTTATTTGCAAAATGATCTTCCATTGCTTTTTCAAAGTAATATAAATACTCATTCCACATCTCTTTTTTGTCAATTATTTCCATTTTTACTTTCCCAAAACCGTAAGGTTTTCCACCTCCGAGAGAATGAAAACTATTAGTTGTATTATGAAATGTAATCGCAGAGATTAATGCCCCAATTTCAACTTTCTTCAAGTTGTGAAACCTAATTTTAAATGTAAAAACATTTCCTTTATCAAGCGGTTTAAAATTTGATAACATGCTGTCTTTTTGTAAAACACTATCTTTCAGAGTTATATGCAATGGGTATCGCTTATACCCACTTAGTTTAGCATCTTCATTTATATAAGTTGCATATCCATTATTTTGAGGGTTGTTTTGGTTCAAATAAAATGGATAGTAGGAAGGATTTGGTGTTGAAAGAATCCTTTCCTCTTGTTTATTTACTTCGTTAAATGTATCTATTGTAGCATGTGAAATCATCACTCGTCCTTTCAAGGAATCATTTTTTGAAGTTTTTCCAAAAATTAATGATGTCAAATCAGGTTCTTTTTCTTTATCGTCAAAATACGACTTTAACGGCTCTAATTCTCTCAAATACAATGCATTGTTTTGCCGATATAATTTTGAAAAACCGAAATGGATTACTTTCTCTTTTTCAACTTTGAAGAATACAGGAATTTTAGTCAATTTCAACTCATTTATAAAATAGTGCCATAAAGAATCTTCGGTGTCCTTTTCAATATCTAATGTTCTTTGTAATAGATCTTGATCGATAAGTTCATGCTTTTTTTGACCAGAATGGAAAATGTAATCATATTTTTTACCATTCATCGAACCATACATAACTAGATGCCCTTTAATCTGTGAATCATTTTCAGTTATAGAATATACATTTCCAGTTTTATCAATTTCACTAAGGGTATCGAAGTTATATACCTTCGAAAAGTCTTTAATTTGAAAAGTCTCGTACTTTTCTTTGGCAGTAGCATTGTCAATATCAAATTGTAAGTTTTTAAAATAACTTTTTAGGCTTTGTAAGCGAACTCTATCAGAATGACACTCTGATATTGACCATTTACTATTTTCTTTAGTAAGCCATCCTGTTTTTGTATTTCTAAGTTCTTTGGAAGCATAATTTGGATTATTCATGTCTCTAAGACCGTAAATAGGAGAAGAATCAACCTGTGTCATCCTCGAAAAACTCATTATTTCCATCACATTCCGGAACATACCTTTTAATGAAGACCCAGGAATGAAATAGATTTTTTTTCCATTCTTATCAAAATAATGAGAGAATTCATTTTCCTCTTTTTCTTTACTATGTCCATTTCGAATAAAGATGGGTGTTTCTGCCGTAATTTTCAGTTCTATTTCTCCACTCTCACCATCCGAAAATGGGATATCATGGCTCACTTGGTTTGCCCAACCTGGTTTGTAAACTTCCTCTTCGCTGGGAGCAGGAACAAAATTGTATGTTGATTTTACACTCATGATTTCTATTTTTTATTAAATCCACAAAAAACGATTGCTCTCAATTTCAGAACTGTCATATCCTCACAAAGTTTATCAACTTCTTCCGTCCATACTTGCTTGAATTTTAAATTCTTAACGCCATCCAAGCGGTGAGGCAAATATTCTTTATCTTCTAATACAGCAGCTGTATTTTTAATTGCAGTCAAATTGTATTCTGCAATTTGGTAGTCACCTGTGTGTTGAATATGAATTGAAGTATTTCTTTCAGCATTATAAAGCAATGCTTCGATAATGAAAGGATTTATTTCTACCTTGTCGAAAGCGTATTTTTCATTATTCAGAACAATAGGATTCGCTGCATCCGACAACCACACATAACCTTCATAAGATAAATCAGGTATCTCTGTCAATAAATTATAGGTTTTTGCATTCATTATTTTTCAGTTTTAGTACTGTAATTAAATATTTCTTCTTCGTCTTTTATCAGAACACCTGTAAACATACCGTGCCCTTTGGTCGTCATTCCACCTAATGGTAATAAGCCTTTGGCTATGTCTTTCAACGCATTATCAAGAGCAGTCTCAACATTACTATTGATCTTGTCCGTTTTTTTGACATATACATCAAAACTGAAATCACCCCTCAATAAATTATTTACTTTCTCGCTGAATAAAGCTCCTTCCATAGCACCTCCTGTAAAGCGGTCGATAGCTACATGGTTGAAAATCTTGTTTTTGGCAACTTCACCCTCTGAATAGTAAAAATCGTTGATAAACACATTGCCCGCTTGCGCCTCTTTTACTTCTTTGCTTCCACCTTCTGCGCCAAACAACTGAAATATAGCTTCATTAGATGTCCCAGTATTCCCATTTCCTTCATCGGCAAATTGTTCAGTCAATTTATTGTAATGAAAAGCCACTCGGTGGGCAATCGCCCCTTTGATAGAGCTTGCTGGAATTACAGTTTGCTTCTCAAATTTAATAGTATTAACATTATATGTTGCTATCTCTTCTTCCAACGGTTTGTTGTCAGCCTCATCATCACCAAAACCCTCACTGAATATAAAAAAAGAATCAGGTTGAAGTAGTAAAGAGTAGTGAATAAAGTCGTTTTTTGAGATGTTATTGTCCGATTTTACTTCCACAAATTCAACCTTAGCATTCAATGATGGATTAAAATTTAGATATTCCTCAAAATCATCTTTTTTTGTTAAGTCATACACTTTATTAAACATGTAAATCACTTTCAGTTTGCCATACCCATTGCGAGTACCTGACCCAAGTCTGAAGATTGGACTTTGTACTTGTTTTATCAATAATTCCCAAGCAGCCATGTCATCCTTACTACCACGGAGTTCTAATTCAAAAACGAAGCGTGTACCTTTGTAAACAACTTCATTATCAAACAAGCCATTTTTTTTAGCAACTCCTTTGTCTGTAATTCTGACATGTTGGCGTGATGGCAAATTGTTGTAGTAGTTCAAAACTTTGCTGTCTACATCAGTCATAATACCTTCGGATACAACTGTGTTGTTGAGAAGCATATAGGCCGAACTGACTTTCAGTAAAGATCCAGTTCCGTCTTTTTCGCCGTTGGAATCTCCAAAAAGTGTTGAACACCAGCTTTCTTTTGCAAAAGCATGACGTAGAACCCCAGCCAATGATGTGCCTGGAATAGTGGGAAGTCCGTTGACATCTTTTTGCACCAAAGCATCCTTTAATAGTGATGCTTGACCAGAACCTACAAACAAAGGTGTTTCTGCCTCGAGGACAAATCGTGCTATATATCTGTGTTTATTTTCCATTGTTCATTTTTTTTCAAAACGTTTGTTTTCCTTAGCCATCTCTGCAGCAAACTTTGCAATAAAAGTTGTTCCATATTTTGAATTGTTTTCAAAGATATGCTTGAAATTATTAAGATTTACGGCTCTATTTTTACCCCAGTATTTTTCGTCTGCCACTCCATGAGTTAAATATCCATTATCCTTGTCAAATAATTGTTTAAAGAGTGTATTGACATCTTGTGTTTTTGTTGCATAAGCACGTATTCCGCCCCATTGACTGGAGGAAATTTTAATTAACTTATTGATTTCAGGAGTTTTTGAATAGATTAACTCATGAATACCTTTTGAAATCTCCAGCTCAAAGTCTTTTAGTTTTTTTTGATTCATCAAAAACTTTATCAATAAAGTAGTTTGCTCTTTTTGAACTGCTTGATTAGATTTCTCCAATTCTGGATTTTTAAATTTAAACTTCGCCTTCGGTAATTCATTGCTTTCATTCAAGAATTCTGGATTATAAATTAAGCGTCCCAATCCTTCGGCTATGTGTAAACCAACTTGATTTGTAGTGTTATCTACCTTTCCATCTTTTACATAAAAAACGGAACCTTTTGAAATACAATTGCGCTGGGTATTACTTGTATTTCGTTTGAAATTCCATGGCGAATAGGAAAATGTTCTGATTTGAGATTTACTCCAGTCAATTTCTCCTGCGGAAAAGCCTAATTGCTCAACAGTTGGTTGGAAAGTAGCTTGTCCAAACTCATTCGTAAAATTCAAATTGCTTTGTGCATACACCAAAATGTAGCCTTTACTTTGAAAAGATTGTATTGGCTTCGGGTCTTCAGTTGTTCTACTAATTTCTACTTGACCATATTCTGCTGTTTTCGATTTACCCAATCGCTTGATGCCTATTAAACCAGACTCGACTTTTTCTATACTGCTTTCTTCTTTGTATAAAATAGAGAATATAAATGTTTGTTCTTTTTCCAAAGATTCAAACCCAAACATCTTACCTTCTGCCGAAGTTCTTTTTTCACGGTCTTGAGCCGATTTCAAAGCAAAGTTTTTATCTATGGTTTTAATCACTTTTCCATCCGAAAACACGAAACCACCTCGTTCTTGTTTTAATTGCAGCTTTCTACCTGCTTCTTGAGGTGGATTTTCCATATCAATACTATGGTGTAAGTATACTGGGTTGCCCATTTCTTTGTTCAATTTATCCATAAACAATGAAAAAGGCATAGGGTAACTAATGGCATTGTTTTGAGAGATAGTAGCATCGCCAAATGAAACATCACCCGAATGAAATATTCCGTACGCTTCATCCTGATTTAGAGATGAATATAACTTGCCAGCAACAATTCCCAAAAAGTTACTTCCTGGGATATAATCCAATGTTTTCATATTGCCTTCGGTGGCAAGTGAACTGTTGAGTACCACATCCGATAATAAGGTACATTTATAAAATACTTCTTTCATAGTCTAGTTCTTTATTTTAATGGAACATCTACCTAAGCCTCTATTTCTATTCGACCCCAAATGCCGCAACATTAAAAACGCCTTTTCAAAAATTAATTTATCCAGCATTTCTACTCCTTCAATAGAACCCTCTAATGTAAGCGGAATACATACTTCCATCGTACGAAGTGAACCTGTTTTGGCTATTCCATTATCCTCTATTTTTGTTGAGGCTATATTTCTATACAAAAAAGGAATCAATTCCTCTGTCATTTCATTCTTCTCATTTGACGGTAATTCTGCATTAGAAAAAAATAAGCTGCCTGAGTGTGTTTGTTTGTCTTTGGTTTCGTAACCGAAATACTTATTTATCAAATCGATAGAAACAATGCTTGGTTGAACATCATGAATATCAATCAGCACATCTTTCAACAATCCTTTTATTGTTTTGCCTGGTAAATAAGGTAGATTGGCGGCGTCCTTAATCACAACTGCATCGGCATCAGCCCCAGAGCCCAATCCTGA
>JBBRGJ010000167.1:0-7124 GCA_038240835.1 Bacteroidales bacterium
TGCCGAAGAGAAACAGATTCTGTTGAAGAAAACGAAATCGGATGTCCTTGCTCTTCAGCAACTGCTTTTATCTGCGGGTATTCCAGAAGATGCTTTCATGAGTAAATTTATGTACAAGTGGATTCTAGCAATTTTGGATGAGAAATTTGAAGTAAATAAGACTGTCAAAAAAGTGCTTAGAGAGAAATCATGGTTCCCTTTAGCAAAAGCAAAAATATATGAATCCTCTTTTCTGCCAATAGAATCTCAAGTACTTGATTTAATGGTTCAATCTGTTGAAGATGTTCAGCGAATTCTGTTTATAAACGCTATTCAAAAACAAATTTTCCCAATGGCTCTGATTAATGAGTTAAAAGGAATGCTGGATCAGGTGGAGAGTGTAGAGCATACTTTTCAACTGTCTAATACCAACTTCAAACTCTATGAAGTTACTTCCCAAGAGCCAACTCCGTTTATTTACGAACGACTAGGGGATAAGTATTTTTATTATTTTATCGACGAGTTTCAAGACACTTCTCGATTGCAATGGTTAAACATGTTGCCGTTGATTTGTGAAGCAATTTCTGCATTCCATGGCATAGATAGTGGCAAAGCTATTTTGTTTGGCGACCCTAAGCAAGCAATTTATCGATTTAGAGGTGGTGATGTCAAACTTTTTGTCTCCTTGCCATCAGTGCAAAATCCTGAGAAAAATCCGCTTGTTGCTGAAATGGAAAATACGTTGAAGTCTGATTTTCAGTCAATCCAATTAGATACGAACTATCGTTCTTATGAGAATGTGGTCACTTTTAATAATGACTTTTTTCAATATCTGATTGATGGAAACCCTTCCTTGTTGCCATATTATGATAATCACACACAAAAATTCCTCTCTTCCAAACAAGGCGGATGGGTTACTATTGACGAACGGATTAAAACCTCAGAAGTTGTTTATTCTGATTTTGCATTAATTCAAATTCAAAACTACATCGAAGATGCACTCAAAAGTGGGTTTTCATTCAGAGATATCGCAATTCTTACCCGTGACAAGAAACATGCACCCGAGATTGCAAACTATCTTAGCAATTTAGGTTTTCCAATTATCTCCTCCGAATCGCTGTTGGTTACCTCTTCTATTAAAGTGTTGTTTATCCTCTCGCTGTTGCGTTTTAATTTTCAACGAACCAATCAGGTACTTGCTTTTTCGTTGCTGACCAAATTTAATAAGCTTTTTAATTTCAAGGACGATTTTTATCATGTTTCTGATTTTTCTCCCTTGTCCATAGAGCAATATTTTTCGAGCAAGGGATTTGATTTTGCGTTTCAAAAGTTAGACTCTCTTTCTTTGTACGAAAAAGCAGAATTTATTGTCCGTATTTTTTCGTTGGATTCGCCAGCAGAGATATATGTGCTCACCCTTTTGAATTTGCTGAACGAAAAATCATCTCAGTTTTATCACGAAGAGCAGTTTTGGAGTTGGTGGGACGAAAACGCAACCAAGGTCTCCGTAGAAATGCCCAATAGTGTGGATGGAATTACATTGCTGACGGTGCATAAATCTAAAGGGTTGGAGTATCCAATTGTGATTTTCCCAGATTATGTCTCCAAAAAAGGGTTGACGCCAATCTGGATTAATCTCTCCGATGAGTCTTCGGATAAAGAAGGGAAATTGAAAGCTGCCAAAATGCCTGTAAAAGAGGATGCTGACAGCGAGTATTCTCAAGAGATCGTTGATGAACTTCAAAATGTGCTCATCGATCGGGTGAATGTCTTGTACGTAGCGCTTACTCGTGCTGTTGAACGGTTGCATGTAATTATTGATGCTGCACCTAAGGATCCAAAAGCATTTTCGTATCCCTCTGCATTTCATGGATTTGTAAAAGATAGTATCGACGCAAATATGGAAGAATACGATGATTATGTACATTATTCATTTTCTAATTCCTCGTCAAAGAGGACTAAAACAGAGCTTCACTCGTCGGATGATGTGGAACTTAAAAAACTCAACTCCATCGATTGGAAATTAAATCAGCGTTTTAGCGCCGAATTAAGGATGAGTGATGCTCAAAATTTTGGCGTTAATTTCCACATGGTGATGTCCAAAATCCAATCTTCTTTGGATGTAGATGCCGCTATCGAATTTGTAGAGAAAAGTTCGGA
This sequence comes from Bacteroidales bacterium, assembly GCA_038240835.1. Taxonomy (GTDB): domain Bacteria; phylum Bacteroidota; class Bacteroidia; order Bacteroidales; family WCHB1-69; genus JBAXTE01. Next base: position 2,140 of record JBBRGJ010000167.1, read on the forward strand.
AATTGATGAAAAATCAATCAATAAAGTGCGTGATATGATTCACACTGTGATAAATCATCCTTTATTGAATAAATACTTTTCGCCAGAGTGTAGCGTTTTCAACGAAATGGAAGTAGTAGATGTGGCAGGCGATATTCATATTCCGGATAGGGTAGTGGTGAATGGCGAAAAACTGACAATCATCGACTTCAAAACGGGAGTTTTCAACCAACATCACTACGAACAAGTATTGCAATACAAAGAGCTCTATGCGCAAATAGGATACACTTCAATTAATGGCTTTTTAGTCTACGTAAACGAAAGTGGTCTTGAGATAAAAAAGGTTTAGCCCAACTTAATAAATAGGAGATTTGAAAAATCGAACTACTTTATTTAGTTGGGCTTAACCCTCGACGTCAGTCGGGGTAGCAATAGTTTTATGTCCAAAAATGATCAAGTAAAAAACTTAACCCTCGACGTCAGTCGGGGTAGCCCAAATCCTTTATCCTTGTTCTCTTTGTCTCCCTAGCATGCTGGTAGTTAAATGTCTTATGTGGCATAGCTAAAAGTCCTTTACTTCGAAGGATTCGTTTTTTGCTGTTACACAAAGTTTCACAAAGGAGCCACAAAGTTACACAAAGGAAATACATTTTTTTCTTTGTGTCTTTTGTGTCTTCTTTGAGTCTTATGTGGCATAGCTAAAAGTCCTTTACTTCGAAGGAATCGTTTTTTGCTGTGTCACAAAGTACCACAAAGGAGGCACGAAGTTTCACAAAGGAAATACATTTTTTTTTCTTTTTTTCTTTGTGTCTTTTGTGTCTTCTTTGAGTCTTTTGTGGCATAGCCAAAAGTCCTTTACTTCGAAGGAATCGTTTTTTGCTGTTACACAAAGTTTCACAAAGGAGCCACAAAGTTTCACAAAGGAAATACATTTTTTTCTTTGTGTCTTTTGTGTCTTCTTTGAGTCTTTTGTGGCATAGCTAAAAGTCCTTTACTTCGAAGGAATCGTTTTTTGCTGTGTCACAACCGATTCCCGCTTTGCGGGATGAGCTCATGAGTTCGTTATATTATAGAATACTTTACGAATAAAGTACCACAAAGCGATGCAGTGCGATGCAGTGCGATGCGTTGAGCCTGTCGAAACGAGCCAGTCGAACTGGAGGCACAAAGTTTCACAAAGGAAATACATTTTTTCTTTTTTTCTCTGTGTCTTTTGTGTCTTCTTCGTCTACCTAGCCTCCTGGTAGATTAATGTCTTTTGTGGTATAGCTGAAAAGTTTATGCTGTTACACAAAGTTTCACAAAGCGATGCAGTGAGCCCTCCAATGTAGGATAAACCTGTCGAACTGGAGGCACAAAGTTTCACAAAGGAAATACATTTCTTTATGAAAAAAGTTTCACAAAGGAGGAAAAACAATCAAGAACTGAAAATTATTAAAACCCAAAATAAAAATGATTCAACAATCGCTTGTTAACTAATATTCGGTCGAATGAGTATAAGTTGTAGTTTTTACGATTAATTTTATACCCATCAACAATAGTACATTATGATTTGGCATACTTCAAAAATACGAAAAGTATTAATAATTATCATCAGCTTGCTTGCAATTATATCGCTGTTTGCTGTGGGTGTCATTATCTATCAAAAAATAAAACAGCCTACCAAGACTGCTATAGAGGCTATTCCAATGGATGCCAATGTGATTTTTAAGATTAATAATCACAAACAATTGTGGAATGAGCAGATGGCTGTTACCGATTTTTGGAAAGAGATGGCCACTTTTGAAAACATGGGCAATTTCGAAAAACACATTGCCTGGTTGGACTCTTTGATTCAGTCGGATGCGGTTGCTGCAAAAATTGTGTTGGAAAATCCACTTTATATTTCGTTGCATCCATCCAAAGATTCTCTTTTTTCGGCTATGTTTTTAGTGGAAATTCCAAAAGAGTTTTTGTCGAGTACGGGTAAGTTTGTTGCTTCTGTTGCTAACTCATTTCAAATGAAAGAGATGAATCACGAAGGGGTGAATATTTATACCACTCAACATAAAGATGGATTTTCGTTTTACTCATACCATGGTGTTTTTGTCAGCAGTCAAGATGTTGATCTTCTGAAAAAATCTGCGGTGCAAATTCAATCCAACAAATCACTTTTAAATGATTCTCTGTTTAATTCCATCAAAACTACCGAGGGGAAAAAGACAGACATTAGTGTTTTTATCAACTATCATAAAATTTTCAAAAGTCTTGCACTGCTTTTAAACTCAAATACTTATCCTTTTTTGTCAAAAATAGATGTGGTGAATGGTTGGAGTAATTCGGATGTGCTTTTTAGAAAAGATCTGTTGCTGATGAGTGGTTATTTGGCCATTAACCATCAAAGTTATTTTCATACAGTAAAAAATTCCGCTTTACAAAATGCTGATTTTGCGGATGCTATCGACGAAAATACTTTTTATCTATATGCAATTAGTACCAATAATTACGATAATTACATCGGAGGGTACGAACAGTTTAATGCGTTGAATAATTTTAGTCTCAAACAAGAAACTTATTTGGAAAATGACAGCACATTGTCGTTGGAGAGTGCAAAACTTTTCTGGTCTAAAATCAATCCACAACAGCTAATCTCTTCTGCTACTGTTGTTTCCGATAGCAATGTTTGGATTCTTACGGTTAAACCGAATGATATCATCAACGCTCAACAAGTTGTTTTTGATGAATTACTCAGTCGATCAAAAGAGCAGACCAAAATTGACACGACAGATTATAAAGGATTTAAAATTGGGAAATTAAACTTAGGACACAGTGCACGACTTTTTGGCGATATCTCTTTCTCAAACATCGACATTCAGTATTTTGCTATTGGGAAAAATTACATCAATTTTGGCAATAATATCGCTCATCTAAAAAAGATCATCGACCGAACTGAAAGCGACAAAAAATTGAACAATAGTTACATATTTAAAAGTTTTTGCAACGATTTAAATGTAAACGCCACCATGTTGGTCTATTTGTCTCCTTTTGAAGGTCGAAATTGGCTGAAAGATAGATTTAATAGCAATAAATCAGCAAGTAGATTGATGGATGTATTGGCGAAAAAAACACCTTACATTGGCTTCAAAACTGGGGAGTATCGAAATAATCTTTTGTCCGCCTCTTTCTGCTGGAAATATTTGATAAATTCAGTGCCGGATGCTGAAAAGGAAAAAGTTGTAAAAGATTCTACTTCCAACGAAAAAACGCCCAATTCAGCGGTCTCTAAGAAAGCAAAAAAGGCAGAATCTTCAAAAAAGAAAAGTGTTACTTCCAAAAAAAGCACAGCCAAAAAAAGCACAAAAAAGTCAGAAAAATCGAAAGGCAATAAGAAAAAGAGATAAATACGGTTTGTTTTTAAGGTTCTACTACCAACCGAAGGACGGCGGAGCCAATTGAGTGGAAGAAAGCACAAATATCAAAATTGTTATTTAAAAAATGTCATAATGAGCCCTCATCCAAATTTTTTGGAAATAAAGAGTTCATGACAGTGAGAAGATTCACCGATCTTTTGTAGCATAGAATACTCAGGATGTGGTTTTTTTTAATACTGAGAATAAAACTACTTCGAAGATTTTTCTTTTTTAGTGTCACTTTTGTCTTCACATCCCGCCTTGTGGGATAAACTCCAGTAACTGTTTTCAAGTCCCGTAGGGACGTAATGTCGGTAAAAAAAAAGATCTAAAATTATACATAAGTGCCGTAGGTACGAAACCTAAAAACTAAAAAAGGAAAACCACTTTACTTCGAAGATTTTTCTTTTAAATACAAAAAACAATTTTACTTCGAAGAAGCTATTTCGATTGATACTTTTGCCTTGACGCAAAAGTATCCAAAAAGTCAAGAAGGAGCGAATGCAAGTTTTTGGGAAATTTCAAATGCAATAAGCAATTCTTTAGCAAGGTAGGCTAATTTGAAGTCTTTGTTGTTTCCTATATGGCTTTGGCTTTTATCTAGACTTAAAATTAGGACGTAAACGCCCTTGCTGAATTGCTAATTGTATTTGAAAACTATTGTTTTTAAGGGCTCGCTCGCTCCTTCAGATCCCACGCGCAGATGATTGAGCTTTTTTAGAAGTTTTAGAGCTACGCAATGATGGCTTTGCGGTCTTTTTTCTACTCAAAAGGTTTTTTTATTTCCTAAATCAAAGATTAAGGTTAGTCAAATCTTGAAGAAAAAACTAATCCTAGGTTTCACGCCGAGACTTTCCCAAAAATACATAATTGTTCATTTATGAAGTAGTTTTATAATTCTGTCATTGGTAGTTAATCGAAGTATTAAAGTGAAAACTTTATAAAGCCCTTCGATTAACTCAGGGTGACCAGAAAAGAAGCAATATTCCAATTCTGTCATTGGTAGATTTCATCCAATAAAAAATTGGAAATAATGGATTGATGACAGTTGGAAAATTAAGCAATATTTGCAGTTTAAAATATTGAATATTAACGGTTTAATGAATGTCATACTGAGTTAATCGAAATATTAAAGAAAGAGCTATATGAAAGCACTTTTTACAGTCCTTCGATGAACTCAGGATAACCAGAAAAAAAAGCAATATTCTAAATCTGTCATTGATAGCAATCGTGATAGGGTGACAATGAAATAAATAAGATAATACTTTAAACATGGCAAAATTTTGTAATTACATTCCTAATCAATTGGCTCCAGTTCGACTTCGCCGCGGCGAATCACTGCATCGCTCCGTACTTCGGTTCGTAGTAGAATCTTTTTTTCAGGGATGAACCCAAATCATTCCGTCATTTAAAAGAGAAATTTAAACAAAAGCGTTCGTTTTTGATGCGTAAAATCAATTTTGGTCTCTTTTTGATAACTTTATTAATTATTTTTTTGCATTATTATCAAATTTATTATACTTTTGACATAAGATAGTTCAAATAGAATTGAATTTTCACTTAAAAACTACAAAATGACAAACACATTTTCGTACAAAACAATTATCTCATCACTGT
>JBBRGJ010000168.1:0-7111 GCA_038240835.1 Bacteroidales bacterium
TATGGCTGTATTCTTGTTTTTAGTGATATTTCAACCGTTAGATTTAAACAAACTCTCCTTTGACGACAAGGTAATCTCTCTAACTGGAATTGCCATTGTTACTTTTGTCTCACTTTCCATCAATTTAATGCTGATTCCATCACTGTTTCCGCGGATTCTCAACAATGGGAAATGGGTGATTTGGAAAGAGATCCTTTGGACTATTTGGAGTCTCTTTATCATTGCATCTGGATACATTATTTACTATAAAATTATAGGATTAGCATTGTTTGATGTAGGAGTAGGTACCGTGATAAAAATTCTTTTGTTGGGCTCACTTCCCATCACTTTTTTAATTACCATCAATTTAGATCGATTACGAAAACACTACCGAAAAAACGCACTCGCATTAAATCTAAAAATTGAAGAGAAACAAGCACTAGCCACTCAAGAGGTTGTTTTTGAATCTGAATATCAAAAAGACACACTCTCAGTAAAAATATCACAGATTGTTAGTGTGAGTTCTGCAGGCAACTACATTGAAGTTTTTTGGGTAAATGACAATCAGGAAATAAAGAAACAGATGGTTCGTACTAGCCTCCAAAAAGCAGAAGAAGCATTGGCTAAATATCCCTTTATTTATAAATGTCACCGATCACATTTGATTAACATCAACCAAGTAAAAAAAGTAGAAGGAAATTCGCAAGGGTATCGGGTGTTTTTAAACAACGGAGAACTTCCAATTCCTATTTCTAGGAACTATATTTCGAAATTTCAAGATATTTTTTAGGTTGAATTTCGTCCCTATTTTTTTATATTTGTCCCTAAACAACGCATTAACGCCCTATTTTTTCATATCTGACCCTATCGGCGAAAAAATTTAAAAACAATGATTACCTTCGCCAAAAAATAACTAAAACTTATTATCAAAGGGTCATGATGAATAAATTATCAATCGGAGATTTGCACGTAGATTTGCCTATTATCCAAGGTGGAATGGGCGTTTGTATTTCATTAGCAGGATTAGCTGCTGCTGTTGCCAACCAAGGTGGAATTGGAATTATATCAGCTGTAGGTATTGGAATGACAGAGCCAGATTACCGTAAAAACTTCAGACACGCCAACCGAATCGCTTTAGAGAAGCAGATTATCAAAGCGAAAGAAGCCTCAAAAGGTTCTCGTGGAGCAATTGGCGCTAACATAATGATGGCAGTGTCCGATTTTGACGATTTATTTAAAGTGGCTGTAGATCAAAAAATTGACCTTATTATTGTGGGCGCAGGTCTGTTTTTAAAACTACCCGAAACCGTCACTTTTGACATGATAGACCAAGCTGGAACAAAGCTAGCTCCAAAAGTATCGTCTGCGAAGGCTGCCCGATTAATTTTTGATTATTGGCTTACACATTATGGAAGAACACCCGATGCTGTTATTTTAGAAGGACCTGCAGCAGGGGGGCATCTAGGATTTAAAAAAGACGATTTGTCAAATCCTGATTTTTCACTCGAAAAACTTACGGTGGATACAGTAGCCGAAATTCATAAATTTGAACAAATTACTGGAAAAGAAATTCCCGTAATTGTTGCTGGCGGTGTCTACACAGGAGAAGATATTTACAAAATGATGGAACTTGGTGCCAAAGGTGTTAAAATGGGATCTAAATTTGTCACAACCAACGAATGTGATGCATCCATTGAATTTAAAAACATGTACATCAACTCTAAAATGGATGACACCATTATTATCCAAAGCCCCGTAGGATTACCCGGTAGAGTAATTAAAAACAAGTTTGTTGACGACATCATGGCTGGAAATACCAAACCGATTAAATGCCCATGGAAATGTTTGAAAACTTGTGATTATAGAAAAGTGCCATACTGTATCGCCCAAGCATTATTCAATTCCGCTCAAGGAGTGATGGACGAAGGGTTTGCATTCTCTGGAACCAATGGCCCTAGAGCTACAAAAATCATCTCTGTAAAAGAGACCATCGATATTTTGAAATCAGAATATGACATTGCTGCAAAAAAATAAATTATCTTTGCAGAAAAATAATCAATCATGATTGTAATTGATGACACTATTATCAGTGAAGATTTATTAAAAGTTCGCTTTGCTTGCGATTTGTCTAAATGCCTTGGTGCCTGCTGTGTAGAAGGTGATGCAGGGGCTCCATTGGACGAGGAAGAGATTGGCGAAATTGAAGATATCTTAGAAAAAGTAATTCCCTATATGACTCCCGAAGGATTGGCCATAGTGGAAGAGAATGGTGTTTTTGATTATGACTCTTTTGGAAATTTCGTCACACCCCTAATCAACGATCGCGATTGTGCTTTTATCATGTTTGAAGGAGATGTGGCCAAATGTGCCATTGAAAAAGCATATTTAGATAAGAAAATTAAATTTAGGAAACCAATCTCTTGCCATTTATACCCTGTTCGTATCACAGCATATGACGATTATGACGCAGTCAACTATCATCAATGGGATGTATGTAAATCTGCCTGCAGCAACGGACAGCGACTTCAATTGCCACTTTACCAATATTTAGAAGAGCCTCTTACCCGCGCTTATGGCCACGATTGGTATAAAAAACTGGATGAATATGCACAAGAACACAAAAAGTAAGTCCCTTTTAATTATCCTTCTGCTCTCTTTTTTTTACAATGCACAATCCCAAAACTTTGATTTTGGATTTCAACGGTACGATAGTATTGTGGTAATAAAGCAGAACGGAACTCCTTATATAGACCCTTGGGCGGGTGGGTTAAACAATTGCCAATTTTTTGAAATAGATTTGGACTTAAATGGATCACTTGATCTAGTTGTGTTCGACAAACATGGCAACAAAACGCTTCCCTTTTTACGATTCAACGACTGCGGACGTACGGGCCACTTCTTTGAACCAAAATACAACGACTATTTGCCAAAGTTTAATAGCTGGGTAAACAGTTTCGACTACAACCTCGATGAGAAAAAAGATGTTTTTACCTACACAATTGGCGGAGTAAAAGCCTATATAAACACCAGTGAATCGACTTTTGAACTGCGAGAAGCAAAATCCAGATTGACCAGCGATTACGGATATGGCACCCCCATAAACTTATACACCAATGAAGCCGATTATCCTGGTTTTGGCGATGTTGACGGAGATGGCGCAATGGATATTATAAACTTTTGGGCACTTGGGAAATTTGTAGAACTTCACAAAAACAGCGGTCTTGAACTCTTTGGATCCTACGATAGTCTTCTCTTTAAATTAGAATCTAGCTGTTGGGGACATTTTGACGAAAACGAAGCTTCCAATGTATTAGAATTAAACAGCAATTGCAATAGCAAAGACATTACCTTCGGCAACCAACGCCACAGTGGCTCAACGATGCTCGTATTGGATTTGAATGGAGATAATTTAAAAGATATCGTAATTGGAGATGTAGACTATCCTCATTTGATAAGTTTGATAAACGGTGGCACTGCCGACTCAGCCGTGATGATTAGTCAAGATACCATGTTCCCATCCCTGAGCAAACCCGTTCGACTTTTTTCGATGCCTGCGGCCACATCTATAGATGTAGATTTCGATAACATTCCAGATTTGTTAGTCTCTCCTTTCGATCCATCGAGGGATAAAGCTGAAAACAAAAATAGTATTTGGATGTACAAAAATATCGGAACAAGATCCAATCCCGAATACAGTTTTGTCACCTCCAACTTCCTACAAGATAGAATGGTTGATTTAGGCAGTGGAGCATATCCAACACTGTCAGATATTAATGGAGATGGATTGTTGGATTTAATTGTCGGAAACTGGGGAGATTACGACTCTTCTAATTACATCGGATCATTCCTTTACAGTTATTACAGCTCCTCGTTAGCTCTTTTCTTAAATACTGGAACACCACAAGAACCAATATTTCAATTAGTAGACAGCAATTTTGCAAATTGTTTATCCATCCCACAAAGAGGCTGTTACCCTACTTTTGGCGATATAGATGGCGATGGGGACAAAGATTTATTGGTCGGAAATGAAACTGGCAAAATTACATTTTACAGAAACAATGGTAATGCAACCAGTATCCCTACGTTTGATGCACCCGTATTAAATTATCAAAATATTTCGGTTCACTCATTCAGCACACCTCAACTTTTTGATTTAAACAAAGACGGCCTTCTGGATTTAATCATCGGCGATAGTTTGGGGAAAATTCATTACTATAAAAATCAAGGTTCAGCCTCCAATCCTATCTTTATTTTAGCCACCGACACCTTGGGCGGAGTAAATGTAAGAAATGCAAACGTATCTTACTACGGATACAGCACACCTTGCTTTTTCACAAAAAATGACACCACATTTTTATCCGTTGGAAGCGAAAGCGGGTACCTTTTTATGTATAAAAACATTGATGGAAATTTAAACGGAACATTTACATTGATTGACGACTCCACTTTTTTCGTTCGCAACCAACACAGAGTGCCCATATACGAAGGAATAAGAAGCGGAGTCGCGGTAGCCGATATCAATGGAGATAATTTGCCCGACATATTTTTAGGAAACTATTCCGGTGGAGTCACTTTTTACAAAGGAACCACTCCCCCGGCCTTCGATATTAGCGTAACGGATTATAAAACAACCGATAAAAACACAATTCTTCTGTTATCCCCAAATCCAGGTCGTGACTTTGTAAAGATAGAATTGCAAAACAATATCCAGTCAGAGGAGATAGATAAAATATTTCTGTACAACCAAATGATGCAACAATTACCTGTTGAAAGAACTGATAACACCATCAACATCAACAATTTGCCCCGTGGAGTATATTTCATTCAGATCGTTACACAGAACAATAATATGTACATTCAAAAACTAGTAAAGATCTAATTGACTCTGTTTTTTGCTGAAAACAGATGATCAAAGATACGGGTAGGGTCTGAAAGAGATTTTTTAAAGAGGGGACGAATGACGGAGCGAAGCTCGTCTCGGGAAAACAGGTAAAGGGTAAAAGGTTCAAGGGTAAAAGGTTCAAGTGGAAAAGAGATGACAGGGTAAAGAGAGTGGCCGAGGGGCAAAGTAGCCGAGTAGCGAAGTGGAGTGGAGCTCGTCTCGCTTCGCGCTCTTTTCACTTTTCACTTTTCACTTTTCTTCATCCGCGTTCTATCGACTAAAGCTGGCTAAAGCTCATTTCGCTTATACTTATTCGAAGGTAAATACCTGAAAAAACTAGCAAAAAGGCCAAATAAAGGCATTACTTTGTTAATTCCTGTTAAATAGGTTGATATCTGTACAAATATGTAGTATTTTTGTTGCATTATATGCCCCCAGTATATAATAACCCTATACGTTCTTTTAATTCTCTGTTTGATGTCCCGCATTAAACAGAACAACCCAAAAAGGCTACAATCCCATTGTAGCCTTTTTTTTTGAAACAAACAGAATAAAAGAATCGGAAATAATCCAACAAAAAGGTTCGCAAGATCGCACAACAAATAGGAATAAATTTGGTAAATTCGAGAAAAAATAGTACGTTTGCACTAATTATAAAAATAAAAATCATAGACCATGTATTCAGAATTTCAACAACATTTAAGTACTGAGTTAGAAGCTATTAAATCAGCCGGTACCTTTAAAAATGAGCGCATCATTGTATCGCCACAATACTCAAAAATAGTACTTGATAATGGAAGCGAAGTATTAAATTTTTGCGCAAACAATTACTTAGGTTTATCCAACCACAAAGAGTTGGTAGATGCTGCTATTGAGACGTTAGAAGAACGTGCTTATGGAATGTCTTCAGTTCGTTTTATTTGTGGAACTACAGATTTACACAAAACATTAGAAGCAAAAATAGCAGAGTTTTTTGGCACCGAAGATAGCATTTTATATGCTGCTTGTTTTGATGCAAATGGTGGCGTTTTTGAACCACTTTTAGATGACAAAGATGCTATTATTTCAGATTCATTAAATCACGCATCCATCATCGATGGCGTTCGTCTTTGCAAAGCGCAACGTTTCCGTTACAACAATGCTGATATGACAGATTTGGAAGCACAATTAGTTGCAGCTAGCAACTGTCGTTTCAAACTAATCGTTACCGACGGTGTATTCTCAATGGATGGCAACGTAGCACCAATGGATAAAATTATTGCACTTGCCGAAAAATACAATGCCATGGTGATGATTGACGAAAGTCACTCTGCTGGTGTTGTGGGTAAAACAGGCCGTGGAGTTACCGAATTGTTCAACTGCAAAGGAAAAGCTGAAATCATCACAGGAACACTTGGAAAAGCTTTTGGTGGTGCTGTAGGTGGATTTACCACTGGCAAGAAAGAGATCATCTCGATGTTGCGCCAACGTTCACGTCCATATTTATTCTCAAACTCATTGCCTCCAATGGTAGTTGGTGCTGGAATCAAAACATTTGATTTATTGAAAGCTAGCAACGAGTTGCAAGACAAATTACACTCAAATACTGATTATTTCATTGGCAAAATGAAAGAAGCTGGTTTTGATATCAAACCTACAAAATCTGCGATCTGTGCCGTGATGTTATACGATGCTAAGTTAGCGGGTTTAATGGCAGAAAAACTACTAGGAGAAGGCATTTATGTAATTGGATTCAGTTTCCCAGTTGTCCCAAAAGATCAAGCACGTATCCGTGTTCAAATATCAGCTGCTCATAACATTGATCAACTCGATAAAGCTGTAACTGCTTTTATTAAAATAGGAAAAGAGTTAGAAGTGATTAAATAATCCTTTTGAATTCAATCATATAAAAAAACCGCTGATTTGTTAATCAGCGGTTTTTTTATGCCTATTTCAGCAACAGACTAATCGATGGTAAATAGTTTCCCAATGTTATCAAACTTATTATGATAATCGTGCATGGATTGTTTGATGATTTCAAGGGCTTCTTCTGAGCCGTATAGGTGCGTAATTTCGGTGTTTTTGGAAAAGCCAGGCATATCTTTATAAGTCAGAAAATAGTGCTTCAATCGTTGGATAACGAGTTCTGGGCAGTCTGAAATATCTTTGAAGTGTCCGTAAACCACATCGTTGTCGAGGACGGCAATAATTTTATCATCTGCTTGATTTCCATCAATCATTCGGAAACCGCCAATGGGGCGAGCGGTGACA
>JBBRGJ010000169.1:0-6957 GCA_038240835.1 Bacteroidales bacterium
AACTACTTCGTTATCTTCGATAATAGCTTTCAATTCAACTAAATCAGAATCATTCAACGCTTTTGCAAAACGAGTATGAATTTCGTCACGTTTGGCTTGATTTTCTAATACACGCTCGTTGGTTGAGCGGAAAACTACCTCATCGAAACTTGCACCGAAACGTTTAGCTGCTTTTTCAACTTCCTTATTTATTTTATCGTCGTATTTTGCCAATAAATCCTCTATCAGCACATCAGCACGATAACGTTTTTTGCTGTCTTTGTTATCAATCAACGGATCATTGAAAGCGTCTACGTGACCAGAAGCTTTCCATGTAGTTGGGTGCATAAAAATTGCAGAGTCAAGCCCAACAACATTTTCGTTGAGCAGCACCATGCTATCCCACCAGTATTTTTTGATGTTATTTTTCAATTCAACACCATTCTGACCATAATCATAAACGGCACCCAGACCGTCATAAATTTCACTCGAAGGAAACACAAAACCGTATTCCTTACAATGTGCAATTAGTTTTTTAAAAACATCTTCTTGTGAAGCCATAATATATATTTATGAATTTATTTTTATTAAATTGTTTAGCTCTTTTAAGTCTAAATATTTATTGAAATCAAAATTTTCCTTAGCAAATTTATAGTATTTTTTGATAGGGAAATCGGGTAAAATGTTTTTTAAAGATTTAGCAAAATCCTTTCCTTGAAAATAAATTAAAAACTTTAAATCATCAAAAAATGTCTCATCAAATAACTTTGTGAATTCTTTCGTGTATTGGAGAAATAATACCTCTGTCCATTCATTGCTAATATTTTTTGCTTTTGAAATTAATTCCCAACCCTTTTCTTTGCAAACTTCTATATCCAACTTTTCAGGCAATGTGCCACTTCCACTTGTCCAAGTAGTATTAAATGAGGCACTACCTGAACGCATTTTTCCTAAAGCATGTCTCACTGATTGATAATCTTTTATGCTTTTTGCGGCTTTGATAAATACATTTTTTACATCGTTGACGGAAACAATTCCATACTTGGATTGTATCTTTTCGGCTTTAACAAAATTAAAAAACAAATCGGTATCAAACAAATAATTTTCAATCGTTGTACGAAAACTAAAATATGTTTTTTTATCATCAAAAGTAAGTTGTTCTGAAGCTGGAACCGGACAATCAAAATCTCGATCTCGAAACATACAGTAATAATCAGATTTCACTGTCTTGCCTGATTCATTAAATTCAATAATTGCATTTGCACCCATTTTTCCTCCAATTGGAATAATGGTTACAGGAAAAACCCCGATGATTTTCTCAATTATATCGAAGTCATGTGAACCCTTTTTACCTTCACAGTATATGGTGATAATTTTAGCCATTACTTTAATCGAATTATTTGGTTCTCATTTTCGTCAAACATAACTGTAACTGCATCAGAATGAGAAGTTAATATAAATTGATTGTTTTTACCTAACTTTGGTAGTGCTCGAATAAGTGCTTGTTGTAAAGGAGCATGAAGATGTAATTCTATTTCATCAATAATTATTATTGAGTTATTGATATTATATCTTGCAAAATCCATCAATATCGGAAAAATTGCCCTCTCACCAGCAGACATTTCAGATAATTCATATTCATTTTTACCATCATGTAAGAAAAAATCAGGTGCTTCAGATTTCTCTAATAAATCGAATCGAGGAACAGAGCCTAAAAATTTTCTTTCAGGGAAAACGGTCTGATACAACTTAGCAAGACTGTCATAATAATCAAATTGACCTGATTGTAATGTGATTTTACCTTGTTCTATCGCTAAATGAAAATTATATGCACTTGAAAGAAAATTACGGATAGAATTTATTTGTAAATCTTCATTATCAAATAGGTTATTATTGCTATTTGATGTTCTTTGTTCAGTGTACCAATAAATATTACCTACGTTTTCAAACAGTTTTGATTTATCAGGTTCGTAAGCAGTGAGTTTTTTTGCATACTGATAACCAGAGAATTGAAAGTAACTTTTAGCAATTTTAGCATTTGCTGTTTCTTTTGCGTAATCAAACGACAAAGAAATTTCGTTAGAGCCACCTGGCATTAATAGTTTTTCTCCTTTTGAAATTAGTTTTTTTGCTAAGGATATTGTTTCATGTATTTCTAAATCACTAAACTCAACTGTAGCTTTAATTTGTAATGGCATTCTTCCCGTTTGCAAGAATCTATATTCAAATCCACTCCAGTTAATATCAGATGCTTTGAAGCTATCTCTTGTTAGAGGTGCTATCATTGCAACAATAGCCTGAAGAACAGAAGACTTACCAGTACCATTGTTTCCAACAATCAGAGTTATGTCATTTACTTCACCATCGCTATTGCAAAATGAGAATTCTTTTTTTTCTATGAACTTTTTGAAATGTTCAAGAGATATGCTTTTGATTTTCATAACAAAATTATGTTTGAGAATACTTGTTTGTTGAATAAAATACTAATTTTACTGTATTCTTCGGTTAGTATTTAGAGAAATTCAATAGATTAATACTCAACGTTTAATGATGCTAAATTACTCATTAATAACAGTAATCTATCAACTAACTAAATAATTTTTCTAATAATACTTTACTCGTCAAAGTGTTGGTTTACAAATAAACGCCACACCCTGTTCGGTAAAAGCATACGGAAGTGTTGAAGAATGTTTAAGCTTTTCGAACCGGTCACAATTTGTGACCAGTTCATCTTTCTCGTAATCAAAGAGTTGAAATCTGAAATTAACAGGAAATCTATCTATATTTCTTTTTACAGCCTGATTTAAAACTTCGGGTTTCTAACCATCTATACCAAATCATTATGAGTTATTGCTTAAATCCTACAGTATGTCCATAAGGTATACCAGATTCGTAAGCAACCCTAAAACCAGCTTCAATAAGTTCATCAGAGACCTCATTTAATGTGTAAAAGTGTCCAGAAAATTCTGTTAGACTATCGCCTTCTTCGATTTGATTTTTTGAAAAGAATCTTTTGAAGAAACGGTTTACTTTAGCTATTTTTTTCAAATAATTTTGTCTATTCTCATTCGCCCACCAATATGAAATTAAAACTGGAGATCCTTTATCTAGGTGTGAATTAATCTCTTTGAGTAAGGCAATTCGTTTCTTTCGTCCTTTAATGTGATTGTATGCACCCCAACCTAGGACTATTCCATCATAAACTTTTCCATTTTTAGGGCAGTGATCTGGTGCAACATATTCAACTGTTGTTTCAAAACCTTCCTTGTTTAAAAACTTAGATGAATAATCTACCAAAGCTTGACTGCACTCAAAAGCATCTACTTTATAATTCTTTTTTAACAATGCATAAACTTCTCTTCCACCCCCAGAAGCTAAAACCATAATATTCTTACACTGGCTATAAAAAAGATTAACCATTTTTTCTTCCCATTCAGATAGTAACTTCCGGTTAAAATCATCATTAAAATACTTTTTTGCATTCTTGTAATAATAGCTATCAATAGCTTGTAAACTATTATCAGACAAAACACTCAACCAAAAACCTTCACGGAAAATTTGATAGTTTGTCAATAAATTTATAATTCCATGAATTGATTTTGATTGAATTCTATATGTGATGACATATAAAAATATAAAGAATGTGCTAAATTTTTTTCTCATTTTTATAATAAAACAGCTTGTTAATCAAAGAAACACATACATAGCGTTAAATTGTATATCAAATTCATTATAGCCGATTAAAAAGAACAATATAGGGTTTAATAATTAGAGCATATTAAACTTTTAAAAAGAAATGCAAAGTTACTATTTTTTTTGTATTTTTGTGGGTTGAAGGGAAAAACACCCTGGTTGAAAAGTGATTTGAGCTATAAAATGGATTGCAACTGTTTAATCTATATCTATTTGTCAAATATTCCGCTTAACCTTGTAACCTTCGTAACTTGTAACTTGTAAGTAATAGCATGAGCACCGACGAAATTATTGAAGCAGAAAACGAAGAAAATGACATCACGAGTGCGGCTGATGATATTAAGAATACTGACCTTGAATCTGCTGCACATTCTAAATACAAAGTTCCAAAAATAAGCGAAGACGCTGTCAAGCACCATCTCTCGGGAATGTATCAGACTTGGTTTTTGGATTACGCATCTTACGTAATTTTGGAACGTGCTGTGCCCGATATTTACGATGGACTGAAACCTGTTCAGCGTCGTATTCTCCACTCGATGAAACGATTAGATGACGGGCGGTACAATAAAGTTGCTAATATCGTGGGTCATACCATGCAGTTTCACCCTCATGGCGATGCCTCCATTGGTGATGCTTTGGTTCAACTTGGACAGAAAGATTTGCTGATTGATTGCCAGGGAAACTGGGGAAATATCCTTACTGGCGATGGTGCTGCTGCTCCACGTTATATAGAAGCTCGATTGTCGAAATTTGCTATCGAAACCGTTTTTAACCCCAAAACTACTGAGTGGAAAGCTTCCTACGATGGTAGAAATAAAGAGCCGATTACACTTCCCGTGAAGTTCCCTTTGCTTATTGCACAGGGTGTGGAGGGAATTGCCGTTGGGTTAAATTCTAAGATTCTCCCTCACAATTTCAATGAAATTTGCGATGCTTGTATTGCACATTTACGCGAGGAAGAATTTATTCTCTATCCTGATTTTCTGACAGGTGGTTCGATTGATGTTAGCCGGTATAACGATGGCGAACGTGGTGGAGCCGTTAAAATTCGTGCAAAAATAGGTAAAGTCGATAATAAAACGCTGGCAATCACCGAAATCCCATTTGGCTCCAATACTACAAAAATAATTGAATCCATCATTCGTGCGAGCGATAAAGGCAAAATCAAAATCCGAAAAGTAGATGATAATACATCAGCCAATGTTGAAATATTGGTGCATCTGCTGCCAGGTTCATCGTCTGACAAAACCATTGACGCACTTTTTGCCTTTACCGATTGCGAGTTGAGTATTTCGCCAAATTGTTGCGTAATTCACGACAACAAGCCCCGTTTTATGGGCATTTCGGAAATGTTGAGGGTAAGTTGTGAACACACCATGAATTTACTGCAATTAGAACTTGAAATTCAGAAAGCTGAGTTGTTGGAACAATTGTTTTTCACTTCACTTGAAAAAATATTTATTGAAAACCGCATTTATAAGGACAAGGGTTTTGAGGATAGTACTTCGCAAGATGCTGTTATTGCTCATATCGACACAAGGTTAGAGCCATTTAAGAAAGATTTCATTCGTGAAATTACCCGCGAAGATTTTCTTAAATTGTTGGAAATAAAAATGATGCGTATCACCAAATTCGATACGGATAAAGCCAACGATACGCTGATTGCTTTGCAGAAAAAGATTGATGAAGTAGATTATCAATTGAAAAACTTGGTTGATTATACTATTTTCTGGTACGAAAATCTGAAAAATAAATACGGAAAAGACTTTCCACGACGAACCGAAATTCGCAATTTTGAAACTATTGTGGCGGCCAAAGTGGTGGAAGCAAACGAGAAATTATATGTGAACTACGAAGAAGGATTCGTAGGTACATCGCTGCGTAAAGATCAATTCGTATGTAATTGTTCGGATATTGATGATATTATTATTTTCTTTAAAGATGGAAAATATAAAGTTATAAAAGTTGCCGATAAAATATTCGTTGGTAAGAATATCATGCATTTGGATATTTTCAAGAAAAACGATAAACGTACTGTTTATAATACAGTTTACCGCGATGGCAAACTTGGGGCTTATTACATTAAACGCTTTGCTGTAAACGGAATAACACGCGATAAGGAATATGACATTACTCAAGGAACAGCACAATCGAAAGTGTTGTATTTTACTGTAAATCCGAATGGTGAAGCCGAAGTGATACGGGTAACTTTGAAACCTAAGCCACGACTTTTCAAACTGAATTTTGAAAAAGATTTCAGTGAAATTACAATCAAAGGTCGGCAGTCAATGGGTAATATATTGACTAAGAATGATATACAAAAAATTTCGCTGAAACAAAAAGGCGGTTCTACACTTGGTGGGCGTAAAGTATGGTTCGACCGCGATGTATTGCGACTGAATTATGATAGTCGAGGAGAGTTTTTGGGTGAATTCCAAAGTGACGATTTAATTTTGATTATTGCGTCGAATGGAAATTATTATACTTCCAGCTTCGATTTGAGCAATCATTACGAAAAAAACATCATTGTCATTGAAAAGTTTGACTCCAATAAGGTTTGGACAGTGGCACTGTGGGATGCCGAACAACAATTTAATTACCTGAAACGCTTCCAATTAGAGGCAAGTCAGAAAATACAAAACTTTATAGGCGAAAATAATGCTTCAAGATTATTGCTGATAACCGATGTCGATTATCCACGATTTGAAGTTGTATTTGGTGGAAATGATGCATACCGCGAAGCACTGATAGTTGATGCTGAGGAATTTATTGGAGTAAAAAGCTACAAAGCCAGAGGAAAACGTGTTACTACTTTTGAGATGGAGGCGATTAATGAATTGGAGCCAGAGCGTTTTAAACCAGAGCTAGATGACGAGAAAGAGAAGAAAGAGGAGGAAGATGAAATTGGAAATACTGACGAAAATACAGAAACTGAAAAAATAGAAATCAACGAGAAAAAAGAAATTATTGAAATTAAGAAAACCAATGATTCGGTTTTACCAGATAAATCAGTAAATGGAAATAAAGATTCCGAAGATATTTCGGGTCAATTGAGCTTGTTCTAATTTCTTTTGGTTGCTATACTTCAACATAAAGCCGATACATATATGTACCGGCTTTTATTATCTTTTTTACAAGAAAATAATTATTTAGGGTCTGCTGAAAAACTCAGGCAGCAATTTGATTTAGATTTCGATATTTGGGATTAAATAAATGGCAATAGAGAATATCGTAATCAAAAAGACCAATTATACTTTTCAGCAAGCGTGCTGAAAAACTTTTAAA
>JBBRGJ010000170.1:0-6940 GCA_038240835.1 Bacteroidales bacterium
AACTGTTCTTCCTCTTCCCTGATTTTCTTTGTTTGCCCCAGCCCTCCCGCCGAAGCGGGATAAATTCCGGGAGCAAAGAAAATCTTTTTGTTTTTTCAAAAAACCTCTTTCGGTCGAGCTTTCGTAGATCCACGAATTTTGGAAAAATTCGGGATGCTCTGTTAACTGATCACTGATCACTGTTAACTGAGTCGAAAGTCTCTAAAGCCTATAAAGTCAAAAGCAAACAGCCATAGGAACAATGTTAACTGTATTTTAGACTCGCCTCGCGCTGTTAACTGATCACTGATAACTGTTAACTGAGTCGAAAGTCTCTAAAGCCTATAAAGTCAAAAGCAAACAGCCATAGGAACAATGTTAACTGTTAACTGATAACTGCTAACTGTTAACTGTCCCCCTAGTCTACAAGTTCATAATCAAGCAGTTTTTTAGCTAAATCTACTTTGGCTACTTTCACTAGTACACGATCTCCTAAGCGGTAAACTTTTTTGTATTTGGTTCCCACCAATTGGTAGTTGTCATTATCCAATACGTAGAAATCATCATCCATTCTGTGATTTGCAACTAGTCCTTCGCAGTGGCTCTCTTCGAGCATTACAAACAGTCCCCATTTGGAAACACCCGAAATCAACCCCCAGAACTCTTCGCCCACTTTGTCCATTAAGAACTCTGCTTGTTTGTATTTCACCGATGCACGTTCTGCTTCCGTTGCTTTTATTTCCATTTGTGAAGAGTGTTTACACTTCTCTTCGTACATGTTTTTGTCTTGCGATGCAGCTCCGTCTAAATACATTTCCAAAAGTCGATGCACCATTACATCTGGGTAACGACGAATAGGAGAGGTGAAGTGAGTGTAATATTTGAATCCAAGTCCGTAGTGACCAATGTTGTCGGTGGTGTAAAAAGCTTTCATCATGGTGCGGATAGCAATGGTTTCAATCATTTGCTGTTCCCCTTTGCCTTTGATGTCTTCAAAAAGTGTGTTGTACGATTCGGCAAGACTTTTCCGGGAAGTAGTCCGCAATTGGTAGCCAAGTTTTTTCAAAAAGTTGGAAAAAGTAGTTAGTTTTTCGCTATTGGGTTCATCATGAATACGGTATACAAAGGTTCTCTCTGGTTTTTTGTTTTTGGTGCTGCCAATAAATTCAGCCACTCTTTTGTTGGCCAGCAACATAAAATCTTCAATCAACCGATTGGAATCTTTCATCTCTTTCACGTACACACTTATAGGTTTTGAATTCTCGTCGAGTTTAAATCTCACCTCTCTCGATTCAAAATTGATGGCACCTTTTGCAAATCGTTCCGCACGTAATTTTTTAGCTAATCCATCGAGAATGAGGATCTCTTCGAAAAGTTCTCCCTTTTTGTTTTCAATAATCACTTGTACCTCATCGTAGTTAAATCTACGTTTTGAGCAAATGATAGTTTTGCCAAACCATTCATTTTGAATTCTTGCATTATCATCGAGTTCAAAAACTGCCGAAAAACAGAGTTTATCTTCATTGGGTCGCAAAGAGCAAACTTTATTAGATAGTTTTTCGGGCAACATTGGAATGGTTCTGTCTACCAAATAAATGGAAGTAGCTCTTCGATAAGCCTCTTCCTCCAATAGAGAACCTGGTTTTACATAATAAGAAACGTCGGCAATGTGGACTCCGACTTCCCAATTTCCATTTTCAAGTTTTTTTAGCGACAATGCGTCATCAAAATCTTTTGCATCAAAAGGATCTATGGTTATGGTGAGAGTATTTCGAAAATCTCTACGTTTTTTAATCTCTTTTTCTGAAATAACTTCTATAATGCGCTCAGCTTCGTCTTCAACTTCTTTGGGAAACGATAATGGAAAATCAAATTCTGCCAAAATAGCGTTCATCTCCACATCGTTATTTCCTGGTCTGCCAAGTAAATGAATCACTTCACCAAATGGATTTCGTGAACGTTCGGGCCAATCGGTGATAGCTACCACTACTTTGTCGCCATCTTTTGCCCCATTCAAATCCTTCTCCTCTAACATAATATTGACAGGCATGGAAGTGTTGTCGGGCACAAAGTACGACATCCGTTGCTCTTTTAAAATGGTGCCGACAAATTGTTTTTTACCTCGTTTTAATACCTCAATAATTTCACCTTCGAGTTTACGGGTCTTTCTTCTTGGAAATAGACGAACTTTCACGGTGTCGCCATTTAAAGCATGAGATGTATTGTTTGAATTGATGAAAATATCTTCCATGTCGGGATCTTGCAAAATCACGTATGCTTTGCCAGTCTGTTTCATGTCTACGATTCCAGTAAGAATCGATTTGCTGTCTATTCCGCTAACAATCGGATTTAGACGATATTTACCTTTGTTTAACTCTATGAGCATTCCCCCTTTTGAAATCTTGGAAAGCTGTTTGCCAATTAAAATGCGCTCATTGCGATCGGTTACATTCAAGTAGGCCGCAATTTGTTTATAGTTAAGGGAACGTGTTGGGTTTTTAGTGAAAATTTCAATAATTTCTGCCTCCATAAAATCGGTGGCAACTTGTTCTTGGTTGGTTTTTTTCTTTTTCATCTTGTAATTATATTAAAACAGCAAAGCTGTTATTTTTCATTTTTTGGTTCTACTATGAAGTAATTATACAAAGTTACACAAAGAAAATAGAAATACAGCAATTCCCTTCCCTCTTTTTACTAAACCGAACCCAGCAAAGTGTGCCTTGTTCTTATTACTTCGTTTTACCACTAAGGCATTTATCTACCAGCCTGCTAGGTAGACTAAGGCTTCTTACTTCTTCATTCTTACTTCTGTATTCTGTATTTTTTCTACTTCTTCTTTTTGTCACACTGAACAAAGTGAAGTGTCTCTTCTTCTTTCCTCTGTATTCTTTCTTTGTGAAACTTTGTGTCTTCTTTGTGTATTTTGTGACATAGCTGAAAGGTTTATGCTGTGGCACAAAGTGACACAAAGAAGACACAAAAGACACGAAGACTTCTTCTTCATTTCACATTTCACTGTCTTCTTACTTTTTACTTTTTGTATTTTGTGACATAGCTGAAAGGTTTATGCTGTGGCACAAAGTGACACAAAGACTACTTGGTTCTTTCTTCTTTTCCACGCTTTCCCGAAAAACTTAAAATCTTTGATTTTATTTTTTTTCGAGGATCCTCGAATTTTTAAAAAAAATTCGGGATGCGCGCTTATCACTCATCACTCATCACTTCTTCTCCATGGATTAGGTCTTCTGTTTCTCTTTTTTAGCCGCTGGAAAAAGAACATTGTTCAAGATTAATCGGTAACCTGGCGAGTTTGGAAATAGATCCAACTGAGTTTGAGGATCTCCCACAAAGTGCTGGTAATCTTCTGGATCGTGACCTCCGTAAAAAGTCCATGTTCCCTTGCCATAATCTCCGTGAATATATCTCACTTCGTCAAATTGTTTGCTGTCGCCCAAAATTAACACATTGGGTTTAAGCTTAGATTTATTAAACGCCGTAGATTGTCCCATAAACCCTTTGATAAGTTGCTCATGATTCTGACACAGCATGGTAGGAACTGGATCCCATTTGGCAGAAAACTCAAAAAGCGCAAAATAATCGTTATTTTTATTCGAAAGATGCGTATTTGGATTAATATCTATATCGGAAATCTCGTATTCAAAGGGGTTTGTAGAAATTTTGAAATTTGTGAAAGCAAAAGTATTCGAATAATCTAGTTTGTTTTGAGCGTTGGCTTCCATCGGATCTCCATCAAACATCACATCACAAATATCCGTATTTTCTGCCGCCAAAGCTACATCAAAACTGTCTGGAGCTGAGCACATTGAAAACAAATATCCTCCACCAGCAACAAAATCACGGATCTTTTTGGCAACGGCTAATTTTAATTTCGACACTTTTGAAAATCCCAGTTTGCGAGCCATGGATTCATTTGCATTTACATCGTCGATATACCATTGCGCACTTCGGTAATTGGCCCAAAACTTTCCATATTGTCCCGTAAAATCTTCGTGATGAAGGTGCAACCAATCATACGTAGGCAATACACTCGACATTACCTCTTCGTCGTAAATTAAATCATACGGAATTTCCGCATAGGTGAGCACCATGGTTACGGCATCGTCCCAAGGGAGTTTGTTTTTGGGAGAATAAACAGCAATTTTTGGTGCTTTGTGCAATTTTACATCGTTCATGTTGGAATCACTTCCAGCAATCTCTTCTAAAATGGTTTGTGCTTGCACATCTGCGATTACTTCAGCCGAAACGCCTCTAATTTTACATTCATCCTCGATGGCTTTGTTGTAATTACACATAAAACTACCCCCACGATAGTTCAGCAGCCAACTTACTTCTATGTTTCGTTGCAAACACCAAAAAGCGACTCCATAAGCCTTTAGATGATTTTTTTGAGATTTATCCATGGGAATAAAAAGGCGAGAAGCGAACATTGAAGTGGATGAGAACACAATCAATAGGGTAATACAATAAATATATATCTTTTTCATCTTCAGGCTCATTTTATGTGAATTATATGCGCAAACTTCCAAAATTAGAAAGTGATTTCTGAGTTGTCATCGTCAAAATCATCATTCATTTTTGATTGCACCGTTTTGTAAGTCGTTGATCCACCGTCAAAATTATCATTGGGTGATAAGAATTGATTATCATCGCTATTGTCCACATTGTCAAACTGGGCAAACTGAGCAATAAATCGCAAACGAACGTCATCTAACGCTCCATTTCTGTGCTTTGCAATAATGATATCGGCCATCCCTTTGGTCGGCGTTTGATCTTCAAATTCTTCTACTTTGTAATACTCTGGACGGTAAATAAACATAACCATATCAGCATCTTGTTCAATTGCTCCCGACTCACGTAAATCCGCTAATACAGGTCGTTTAGATCCTGTTCGGGTTTCTACTCCACGATTTAGTTGGGACAGTGCAATTACTGGAATATTTAACTCTTTTGCAAGGTTTTTCAATGACCTAGAAATGGTACTAATCTCTTGCTCTCTATTTCCTTTTGCATCGCCACCGGCAGTCATCAACTGCAAATAATCGATGATGACACATTGAATGTCATATTGTTGCTTGAATCTTCTTGCTTTTGCCCTGAGTTCAAAAACCGACAACCCTGGAGTATCATCAATCATCATTTTGGCTTCGGTAAGCGGGGTGATTTTATCTAAAAGCTGTTGCCACTCGTGCCCATCCATGTTTCCTGATTTTAACTTCTCGTTCGGAATTCTAGACTCCGAAGAGATTAAACGGGTTACAAGTTGCAAAGCCGACATCTCCAACGAGAAAATAGCAATGGGTTTATGATATGTTACGGCCATATTCCGAGCCATGGATAACACAAAAGCTGTTTTACCCATACCCGGACGAGCTGCCAAAATGATTAAATCCGAACGTTGCCACCCTGAAGTAATGCGGTCCAGATCCACAAATCCACTGGGAATTCCACTCAGAGAATCTTCGTGATCTTTTGCTTTTTCAATGTTTTTCACCGCATCTCTTACCAAACTTGGCATATCTTGCGACTTTTTCTTAAAGTTGGATTCGGCAATTTCAAACATCTCTTGAGCCGATTTATCTAGTAACTCAATCGCATCCGTTGAATCTTTGTAAGCTTCCATTAACACATTGTTGGCAACTCGAATAAGCTCCCGTTGGATAAATTTTTCGGCTAATATTCTTGCATGAAACTCAATATTGGCTGCCGATGAGATTCTGTTGGTAAGAGAAGCAATAAAAAATGGACCTCCTACAATATCTAAATCCCCACTTTTTTTCAGTTCATTGGTTACCGTTAAAATATCAATGGGCGAACTGGTTGAAAAAAGTCGCTGAATGGCACTGAAAATCTTGGCATGGCTATCTTTGTAAAACATTGAAGGAACCAACTGATCAATAATAATATTTAATGCATTTTGATTAAGCATCATCGAACCCAACACAGCCTCTTCAACGTCTACTGCTTGTGGTGGCACTTTCCCAAACTGCGATAAATCAACGATTCCAGTCTCAATTTTTTTCCCTTTACGCGTAACTTCTGCCATTGTATGAAATTTTTTTCAAAGATAAGATGATTTTAATTAATACGTTCGATGTATTTTCAAAAATTCAACTTTTTTAATCTTTATTGTGTGTTAATTGATTATTCAAAGTTTTTACCGCATAGCGATGTATAGCGATGCGTTGAGCCTTACGAAGTGCCGCAATGCGACGATGCGCAAGCGAGTCCAAAAGAAGTGACAAAGTGACGATCCCGAAAAATAAAAAATCTTTGATTTTTATTATTTTTTCGTGGATCCTCGAAAAAAAATGAAATCAGAGATTTCTGTTTTTTCGGGAGTAACGAGTGACCGCAAAGCGACGATGGAGGAAAGTAACGGAGTGATGAGTAACCACGAAACGACGATGCGCTGTTCACTGTTAACTGATCACTGTATGCTCTCTTCTGACTCGCTTTGCGCTGTTCACTGCTAACTGTTCACTGATCACTGTATGCTATCTTCGGTCACGCTTTGCGCTGTTAACTGTTAACTGATCACTGTATGCTCTCTTCTGACTCGCTTTGCGCTGTTAACTGCTAACTGATCACTGTTAACTGTCTTTAGACTCGCTTTGCGCTGCTAACTGTTCACTGATCACTGTATGCTATCTTCTGACTCGCTTTGCGCTGTTAACTGCTAACTGTTCACTGATCACTGTATGCTATCTTCTGACTCGCTTTGCGCTGTTAACTGCTAACTGATCACTGTTAACTGTCTTTAGACTCGCTTTGCGCTGTTAACTGCTAACTGCTAACTGACAAAAGATTTCAACAACTCAATTTCCGTTGCCCAAATTTCATCGTTTGGTGTTTCCAAAATCAGAGGAATGTTATCGAAACGTGCATCTTTCATTATTAATTGAAAAGGGATAATTCCAATGGTGCCGATTCCCAAGCTATC
>JBBRGJ010000171.1:0-6905 GCA_038240835.1 Bacteroidales bacterium
CCGAATATCTCGTAAGATTATTGTTGTGTTGAAACAGCCGTTTTTCAAGGTTTTCTGTAATTCCTTTGTAGTATACGTCCGCAGACTTAGAATAAATGATGTACAAGTAAAACATGATGATGATTGTGTAAAATAAAAAAAAGCTCCACATTTCTGTGAAGCTTTTAGCGGTCCGGATGCCGAAATTTTCAAATCTACGATTTGCGAAATTTCGCGCACACACGAAAAACTAATTCAAACCGAAAGTTTCATCATCGATTAAATTTTTACTCAATCGGTTTGAAGTTTTTCGGTGCGGGACTCGAACCCTTATTTCTTATAGGTTGTTGATTAGTTGTGCCAATAGTTCAGCGTTTACATTTCCAATTCCAGTTTCACTTTGTTTTTGAATTCTGAGAAGAGCCTTTGAGTGACTGTGGACGTTTTTCCATTTTTTTTCTTCTCTCATAGATTCAACCCTGGAAGAGTGAGTGCTTTGAAACAATAACTCCCAAGGTCTCCCATATTTAGTTGCAGGAACTTCTCCTTTGGAATGCCTGTCTAAGCGATCTTTTATATTATTGGTCTGCCCATAATATAATTTATCACTTGCTTTTGAGTAAAGAATATAGACGGTAAAAGTTTCCATAATTGGTTAGTTTTATATAATGAAAAAAGCTTCACATTTCTGTGAAGCTTTTAGCGGTCCGGACGGGACTCGAACCCGCGACCCCGTGCGTGACAGGCACGTATTCTAACCAACTGAACTACCGAACCATTAGTTCAAACGATATTATGAACGTTTTGTGAGTGCAAAATTAAGCGTTTTATTTTTAACTACCAAATATATTATGATAAAAACCAAACTTTTTTTTCGTTATATTTGTGGCGGTCTAAAAATCAATTAGTTTAAATGAGTTTACAACAATATAAAAAAGGATATAAAAGCTTTTTGTTACTAGAAAAATCACTTTCGAAGAACTCTATCGATGCTTATTTGCATGATTTGAGCCTTCTGGAGAAGTATTTAGTGATGATTGACAGTCAGAAAACAGTGGGGCAACTTACCTTATCTGACATTCAGTTGTTTTTAGGATGGATAAATGAAATAGGAATGGGTGCTCGTTCGCAGGCTCGAATTATATCTGGACTTAAATCTTTTTTCAAACACTTGATTTTAGAGGATATCATTACTGCAAATCCAATCGAATTAATAGAATCTCCGAAAGTTGGCAGAAAACTACCAGATACATTATCGATAGAAGAGATAAATCAGATTGTTGACGCCATTGATTTAAGCACGCCAGAGGGCACCAGAAACAAAGCTATCATCGAGACTTTGTACGGATGTGGTTTGCGTGTAACAGAACTTTGTTCTTTGAAACTGTCGTGGCTTTATTTTAACGATGGATTTATACGAATAATTGGCAAGGGCGATAAAGAGCGTTTGATTCCTGTTGGTTCGGTGGCCGAGAAGAATATTAATATTTACATCGAGCAAATTCGAAATCATTTGATTATTAAAAAAGGATGTGAAGATATTTTGTTTCTGAACAGAAGAGGAGGGCAGTTGTCTCGTGTGATGATTTTTAATATTGTAAAAGATTATGCTGCAAAGGCTGGAATTAATAAAACCATCAGTCCCCATACG
Organism: Bacteroidales bacterium; assembly: GCA_038240835.1. Lineage (GTDB taxonomy): Bacteria > Bacteroidota > Bacteroidia > Bacteroidales > WCHB1-69 > JBAXTE01. Next base: position 1,631 of record JBBRGJ010000171.1, read on the forward strand.
TTCCGTCACTCTTTTGCGACTCATTTGATAGAAGGTGGGGCAGATTTAATCGCTGTTCAGGAAATGTTGGGACATGAATCGATCACAACCACGGAAATTTATACTCATTTGGATCGTAATTTTCTAAAAGAAACCATTATGAACCATCACCCTCGATATTAATTTTATTTAAAATCAATGTTATAGCACATTTAACAAAAAAAAATACATTAATTGTTTGGTAGTTTAAAATAGAGTTGTTACCTTTGCACTCACAAAACGCAAAAATACCGATTCAGTAGCTCAGCTGGTAGAGCACATCCCTTTTAAGGATGGGGTCCTGGGTTCGAATCCCAGCTGGATCACAAAAAGGAACGCACCGCGTTCCTTTTTTGTTTTTATCAGCCCCCAATTGGTATTGTGTCATCAGTTGTAAAAAGTTATTCAATCGGAATTATCATACATCCTTAGAAAATCTGCCTAGTTAACACATTTTAATACCCTTTTTTTATACATTTGTCAAAATATAAAATCAACGCTAGATTTAGACCAAAGCAAATGGCTGATTTTGATGGGTTTTTGTTTATAGAGGATTGCGTTTAAAACACGAATTTGTTTTGTCCCATCGGTCATTAAGAAAACTTGAAATTGACTAAAAAAAATGAAAATGACGAAAATACGGATCACTATTTTTATTATGCTAACACTTACATTATTATGTTCGTGTGGAGGTGACCAACCTAAATCTAATGATATCCACGAAAAAGAATCACCAAAAGCATTACAGGATGATAATCTAGAAATTAGAAAATATAGTCGTTCAGGCGACCTTGTTGAAGAGCTTTATGCTGAACTTGTTGATAAATTTTCAGAACTTAAAAAGTTAGAGAAAGATCTCAATGAATTGAGCTCAAAACCAAACGAACTTACACGCCCATTTCATAACTATAACAACAAATCAATGAATTATTATAATTCAGTTGATTTCACTGTAAATTCGATAAATGACAGTTTGCTGAAGAAAAAAGTGCTTACTCTAATAGCGACAAGTAAAAGTAAGCATTCAGCCAGAACAGCTGAAATGAATGCCATTATAAAACGAATTTCACAAAACATTGAATCCCTTAACGAGCATTATTCTGTTTTAAAAATTGTGTTGACTCTTCCGCTAATAGAGAAATATCAAGCTGAAAATTTGCCAAGCAAAAAAGAATTAAACGATTTAATAAAAGAACAACAAAAATTAATTCAACGGATTGACCGAATAATCCCATAGTTTTATAGTTTTCATCACAGACCTGATAAAGATTTGGATACGATGTCTGGCATATTTTCCCCCTTTAGATACAATATTTAATATGAGACCGTTCTCATCCATAAACTTTCCATTAATTTTTGTTTTATCTTTGCAAAAAAAAAACACATCTCAATGAACGATACCATCGATGTCTTGTACGAGGACAACCATATCATTATAGTAAACAAAAAAACTGGAGACATTGTACAAGGCGATAAGACTGGCGATAAACCTCTTTCGGAGTTCGTTAGTGATTATCTGAGTCAAAAGTATGAAAAGCCTGGAAAAGCATTTGTAGGGATCGTACATCGTCTTGATCGTCCTGTGAGCGGGGTGGTGTTGTTTGCAAAGACTTCTAAGGGTTTGTCTCGGATGAATGAAATTGTGAAAGAGAGACGCATTCAAAAGAGATATTGGGCCATAGTGTTGAGTGCTCCCCCAAAAGAGGAAGATCGACTCATAAATTATCTCTATAAGAACGAAAAACAGAACAAATCATACGTTGGCAAAGAGAATCATCAAGGTGCTTTGCGATCCGAACTAAGTTATAAACTGATTGCCTCCTCGGATCGATATCATTTATTGGAAGTTGAACTTCATACTGGCAGACATCATCAAATAAGAGTTCAGCTTTCAAACATAGGTTGTATCATAAAAGGAGATGTAAAATATGGCGCTAATAGGACTAATCCCGATGGATCTATCGGATTGCATGCAAGAATGTTGTCATTTGAACACCCAGTTTCTCACCTGCCTGTTACCGTGACCGCAAAAGTTCCAGATGAGGTTTTGTGGAGGTTTTTTGAAGAAACAATCATAGCGCAGGACTAAGGGTGCAGGGTGCAGGGTTCAGGGTACAAGGTTCAGGGTACAAGGTAAAACCCATTCACCATTCACCATTCACTATTTCAAGTATTTCCTGCTAAAGATATTGTATTTAAGAATGCACCAAATTGCTCTAAACCCATCTTTCCAGCTAATTTTCTTTCCTTCCAAATAGGTTCTTCCGTAATATGAAATACCTACTTCGTAAATTCTAATCTCTTTGTTGCGAGCAATTTTGGCCGTAACTTCTGGCTCAAATCCAAAGCGACACTCTTTCAGGTAAAGTGATTTGATGATGTCCGCACGGAAAAGTTTGTAACAAGTTTCCATGTCGGTGAGGTTCAAATTGGTAAACATATTTGAAGCAGCTGTGAGCATTTTATTGCCGATGCTATGCCAAAAGAAGAGGATGCGATGAGGATTTCCTCCTATAAAACGGGAGCCATAAACTACATCCGCAAATCCATCAATAATTGGTTTCAGAAGAAGATTGTATTCCTTTGGATCGTACTCTAAATCAGCATCTTGCACAATAATGTAATCGCCGGTAGCAAGCTCAATCCCTTTGTGAATAGCTGCTCCTTTTCCCCTATTTATGGGTTGGTTGAAAAGTTGAAAATCTATCGTACTGTGATCGAGGAAGTAGTTTTCCAACACTTCTTTGGTTTTATCTTTTGAGCAGTCGTTTACAATGATAATCTCTTTTTCAAAGTTCTCAATCATCTCTACGGCTAACACTTTATCCAAAATAAGATGAATTGTCCGCTCTTCGTTGTATGCGGGAATAATAATCGATAATTTCATAAAGTTCTTAGTTTTAATAGCGCAACCACTTCCAAAGTTCTTTGTAGTTTGCCTTTTTTCCGTACATTAATATTCCTGTTCTGTATATCTTGGCTGCTAACCAAGTGGTAAATATAAATCCAAAAATGAGCAAGGTCATCGATAATATTATTTCATGAATTGGGACTCCAAATGGAAGTCTAATCATCATAATAATAGGAGAGGTGAATGGGATTATCGAAAGCCAATACGCTACTGGTCCCGTAGGATTATTGGTGACAAATTGTGCCATTATTAGCGCAAATACTAGTGGAATAGTAATCGGAAGCATAAACTGCTGTGTATCTGCTTCGTTGTCTACCGCAGAACCAATGGCTGCAAACAAGGATCCATAAAGAAGATATCCTCCAATAAAGTAGAACAAAAACATCAGCAACATGACTCCAAAATTAATGCTCTTCAAGGATTCTGTAAGTTCGTTTACCATTTCTGCTTTGTTTGAAGAAGCAGGAGCAGAGAGTTCGCTTTTAGGATCGTTTATAGCAAAAGGGGATTGGCTATTACTCGAAACAGAGGTCTCTTGCTTGTCGTTTTTAGACGACATAATATCGGGTTGTATCGTTTGAAAAGCCGTTACAATAAGAAAGGTAAATACTATCCAAAGTAAAAACTGGGTTAGTCCCACAAAAGCAATTCCGATAATTTTGCCAAACATCAGTTGGATTGGTTTCACCGATGAAATAATAACTTCAATAATGCGGCTGGTTTTCTCTTCGATCACTCCTCGCATAACCTGAGATCCAAATAAGAAGATGAAAAAGTAGATGATGATGCCTGATATCAATCCTAAGAAAGTGTTTATTTCGCTAGAACTCGACTCTTCCACTCCCTTTTCGTTGATTGTTCGGTGGTCGATTTTAATTCGGTTGTTTGCTTCAAACGAACGATTCGTATCCATGCTCATATCGCAATATTCTTCAATAAAATGTCGCTCTAAAATAAACTTCATCGTGTTTTGAATATGCGATTTAACGCCTAATCCTAGTTGCTTTGAGGTGAAAAGATAGGCTCTGTTCGGAACATCATTGCGCGGAATAACCAACAATGCATCGTATTGACCATTGTTTAGGTTTACTTTTGCCTCTTCAACAGGTGTTTTAATGTCGATAAACTTTATTTCAGCATCAGATTCCATCGCTCCTTTGTACCACCCATGTTCATCAATTACAGCAATCGTTTTTTGTCCATCAGACATTCTAGAGATAACTACAGGAACAATCATGAGAGCCGCCATTAGAATTGGTCCCAATATTGTCATTACAATAAACGATCGTTTCCTTACTCGAGTTAAATACTCTCTCTTAATTATTAAAGTAATATTACTCATTTCCTCTTTGATAAATTTTAGAACTACTTTTACACTTTATACTCGAAATAAATACCTCATTCATTGTGGGCAAAATCTCATTAAAGCTGTGGATTTCAGCTTTCCCAATAAACAGAGTAATTAAGTCGTTGGCTTTCACCTCGTTTGGAATTCTTATCTTCAGTTTAGTTTTATTTCGGTCTTGCTCTTCGCTAATAAGTTTATAACTTTCGGGCAATATTTGACTTATTCTAAAATCGGGAGTGCTGATTTCGATGTTGAATAAGTTTGACTTATACCGATCTTTTATCTCCTGAACATCTCCTTCTAAAATTACTTTAGATTTGTTTAAAAGAACAATTTCATCGCAAATCTCTTCTACGGATGCCATGTTGTGGGTGGAAAAGATGATGGTAGCCCCGTTCTTTTTTAACAACAAAATCTCCTCTTTGAGCATGTTTACATTGATTGGATCAAATCCACTAAAGGGTTCATCGAAAATTAAAAACTTTGGATTATGAATCACGGTGATGATGAATTGTACCTTTTGTTGCATCCCTTTAGAAAGCTCTTCTACTCTTTTGTTCCACCATCCAGTAATCTCGAATTTTTCAAACCAATACTTCAATCGTTTAATTGCTTCGTGGCGTGATAATCCTTTAAGCTGTGCTAGATAAATAGATTGTTCGCCAATCTTCATCTTTTTATACAACCCACGTTCCTCAGGCAGGTAACCAATGTCGTAGATATGAGATTGATTTAAGGGTGTTCCGTTGAACAATATTTGACCCGAATCGGGTGCAGTAATCTGATTAATGATGCGAATAAAAGAGGTCTTTCCCGCTCCATTAGGACCAAGCATCCCAAAAATGCTATTTTCTTTAATGTTGATACTTACATCGTCTAATGCAACGTGATTAGAGTAAGATTTAACAATATTGCTTGCTTCTAAAATGAATGATGACATAATTATACCCCATTATTTTGGTTGAAACTTCTTCTTAAAATTCTTCTGATTATTGTTT
>JBBRGJ010000172.1:0-6861 GCA_038240835.1 Bacteroidales bacterium
GTACTCCATGGCATCGACCAAGTTATCGGTGAGCTGTTGGTAGCGTTGCCAGGCGTAACACAGCAGGTAGAGATGCGTTTGATCCGCTTTGAGATTGCGCAAATCGTGGACGGTATAGAAATTTGCCAAACTTGCGTAGTACAGCAGGTTCTGCTGCGAGACGCCAAGCCCGGGCAGCAGCACCTTGGCAATACGGTATATCGGTTCCAGCACGGTGCGTTTTTCGCGTTCGCGGGCCATCTGACGCCAGCCGAAATTTTTGGCGTCCTGCTTGAGCGCTGCTAGTTGTGACAAGGCGTCATCACGCACCAAGAGCCGGGCCAGCGCAGCCGTGGCTTCATCGTCCATCGCTTCGGCTAGTAGGCCTCCGAGACGCCGACGTTCGGCGGACAGTGTTTCGCTGATCAGTGTTTGCAAGGTAGTGTAACCGGGCCGTATAATTTTGTGCTCGTTGAGCCAGACGATCAGCTCAGCGGCTACAAATCCCGCCGTCACGTCCCGCCTCACGGCCTGGGTTGCCTGTTGTTCAAGTTGCGACAAAAAGTTGGCTGTCCATAGCTGGTAGCCGAACAACCCAGCGATTCGTTCGCGCTGGATGTAGTGTTCATGCTTAGTAATCTGCTTGTGTTTGAAATCCGTGCTGTGGAAATAGCAACTCAGTACAAAAGCGCAATCATCCTCGACCTCGTTCCAGTCGAAGCGGAAAAAGGCACGCTTCGCCTTGAAATAACTGATCTGCAAAACGCAATAGATCTGTGCATGGAGGCCGGGCCGGCTGCTTGCAAACTCCAGTTCTGCTTCGGACAGTGCCAGATATTCCAGTCGTTGCGCATCATTATAATCCGGCAGGCCGTAAAGAGCTTCCTGCTCGGCATTTGACAATACAGTCAAGCGCTCGTTTTTTGCAATCATTGTGCCAACGCTTCGTGATGTCTTTTGTCGGGAATAATAGTTAATTGCTCGATTAGTACATCAAATCCACAGTGTCTTTTCAGCATAATCACCACCGCATTAATCCTTATGAATCGATTGTATCACATTTGAAAGACAGCGCCGAATGTTACACAATCTATTTTTATAACATTGAAAACTCTGTCATTTCAATGCTTTTCAGTGATTTAAGGAAAATGATCTATTTTTATGTTACTTATGCGTAGTATATTGTATCGTTAAGTAACAAAATGAGAGGTGCCGGTTTTATGAAAAAAGTTGAGCCGATTAAAGATATGAAGGTAATTAGAAATATACGGTCCGTTCTCAAAAAGCAGTCTTTGAGAAACGAGCTGCTTTTCATTTTGGGAATAAATATTGGTCTGAGAATTAGCGATATTTTATAATTAAAAATTGTCGACCTGATAAAACCCAACAGCAAAATGGCCAAAGACTACGTGGTCATCCAAGAAGTGAAAACAGGGAAGACAAAGAAATTCTATATGGGAGATATCGTTATCCCATTCGATTATGTTTTCAAGAGTCGAAAAGGCGATAACATTCCGATTACACGCCAGCAAGCATACCGTATATTAAATAACGCCGCTGAGGATCTTGGGCTGGTGGAAAGAAACCGCGTCGCTGTCATCATTTCCGGCGAAGTCGGTACGCACATCATGCGGAAGACCTTTTGTTATCACGCGTATAGAAACGGCGTGTCACTAGAACTTTTAATGGATATTTTCAATCATTCCACTCCAGCCATGACTCTCCGTTACATCGGGATTACAGAGCAACAAAAACAGGATGTGTACTTACAATCCAATCTGGGATAATTGCCCTCCCGTTGGACCAAGTTGTTGACAACGAAAATTATAACCGTATTGGGATGACGGAAATTTCGGCGGTTCCGGCTTACAACCCCTACTAGGGGTTTTGGTGTATCAATGGAACAGAAACAGCAATAGAATTACCAGTTTTCACATCAGTTTAACCTCTCTCATAGAGACTGTAATTATAGTTCGTGGTTTTTCTCACAAACCTAATTACAGTCTCTCAAAATCCGGTTTTAAACAAAAAAAGTGCCATCTAAATTTGAACGACGGCACCTGGTTTTTTACTTGCCATGTAATTTCCAAAGAACAAGTGTTACGGATTTTTAATAAATTCCTCTATTGAAACGATTATCATTTTGTTATCGTTTTTCCATTTCTTCCAGTCTGACAATGCAGTGCCTTCATCGACAACTTTACCGTTACCTAGAACTGAAGAAACTGCTAATAGTGCTTGCTTATTCCCATTATCAACCTCATCGGAAAGATATGGGATTGCCAGCATACCAAGTTCAGCAATCGTATCAGAACTATATTGAGAAATATTCCTTGCTTTATTTTTCTTATACTTGAATTCATCTGCCCATAGCTTTTTTGAGTCTTTGTCATAGGCAATGAGGCCATTTTTTGTTTTTGTCAATTCCTCAACAGCAGCCATTATAGTACATGCTACAGCAGAATCCTCATCATTTCCTATTTTTGCAAACAATTCGGGGATATAATCATACCCGAGTTGTATAATGTTATAAAGATATAGGTCCTCTTTCGGGTCATAGAAAGACTTTAAGCTATTATTAGCAGGCTTACTCCTATGCTCTTCATAATAGTTTATAAGGGCATTATCTACTTTACTGGTGGAATGTTTGTGTGATTGAATCCAAGTATCAAGTGGGTCAACAAATTTTTCGGTACCTTCGTATTTTTGGGGTTTAAGTTTCTTGTCAAATAACTTTCCGTAAGCAGGATCTTTGTACACATCAGTACTGATATACATTCCTAACTCTGTGTCCCAAACTGCATAGTCAGGTACATTATTATTATCATCTTTGGGTTCGGGGAATTTTACAGAACTGGCGGAGCATATGGAGATCGTAAATAAAAATAAAACGCAACATGCCAATATAGAAATATATGATTTCCTTTTCATAACTACACTTTTCCTTTCCTAAATTATTATATCACTTATAAAACCTGGATGCACTACCATAGTATTTTCCTTGAAAAGTGTTATATCCGTTACTTTCTACAACTTCTGCATATCCCCACTTGGACATAACTTTCGTAGGGGTTCCATCTGAAGACCATGCGGTAACCTTTGAAAAATGATCACCACTATAATAAATAACCTTTGTATACGGTAACACTGATGATGAAGCCGTAGAAAACCCTTTGCCAGACATATATGAATCAAGTTGAGCATTTGTGGGTGTTCCACTCCAAGGCCATTCCCAGTGGTCAGTAATGCCTACAGCGTATGCCAAGCAGTTATAAGTATTGGGAGTATTGTGGGCTACAGACTGTTGTCCAGTTCCTACTGCCCGGAAGGAATTGCTTGTTGGTGAAGAATAAGTAAAACCGTTTTCAGTATTTTGGTATGTGCTAATACCCGCCGCTGTTTTACAGTGTAATCTTTGAGCGCCACCTGTTCCCGCACTATTGGTACCATCAACAAAAAGTCCAGGGAAATACCACGTACCGCCAGTATTTATTGGTTTTACCCAATCCGAACTAGATGGAGTCCATGTCTTCCTATAAGTTATTCCAGAATAAAGAGACATTGAACCCAACGACTTATAAGTATCACCGGAATATGTCATCGTTACACTGGTTGGTGAATTGGTAACATCTGCAGCATACACAAAGCTATTACCTTGTAACATATAGCTATAGTCAGGATATGAGGGTGAAACGAATGTTACTCCTGGCATGGATGCTGCAAATACAGCAGCGGATAAAGATAAAACAAAAAGGACTACCAACGGGATTAATATTGACTTTTTTGTTTGTGTCATTAATGTTCCCACCTTTCATGTATTTTTTAGAAGTTTCACAAATTTGAAGCTCCTACTGAAGCGACTTTGAGTCAACCAAGATGGCAAGGAACCTTCTTTCTTTATTCGGCGATTTTATATTCACCATAGCGTGTATCTCCTTCAAAATTCTTTTGTGTATAACACTACAGCGTGACTTAATCTAACAAACAAGTCGTGATATATTTTTCTGGAGGACTTTTATTAATAAAAACTATATCTCCTGTAATTTTTATCTTGACAATGAATATTGTTACTATAATAGCTATGGCTATCGCTATAGCTATTAATCCCAAAATATATTTCCATTTTTTCACAAAATCACCCCTTTCATATTTATTTGTCCCCTGTTTAAAATGTTTATACTAAAGTCATGGTAACCTCTATCAAGTTTGGATGCCGAAAGATTTTGTATAATGGCCTAACAGAGTTTCTTTTCTAACTTTCTATCATCAATTTCACCACAAGTTATACAGAGATCCATCCACTACAAATTATCCACCCACTAATAGTAAGTCGCACCACTTGTATACGTTGTCATCTCAACTAGCACACCATTACGGGGTACGGCAACGATTCGTTCTTTTTAGCACCACTTCAGTAAACGTAATAGCAAAGTCTATGAAAGTAAATTAAACGTTCGTTTTTGACAAACAAGCCGACTTTCCCTTCGCGTTGGAAAATCAGTTTGTTATTACCATACAATGTATTAACGTGGGTTTTACGTCATTTGGTTGGGCCTACCCCATTTACAAAGTGTTGCTTAGCAAATTGTCCGATAAACCGTTTACTTCTCAAGTCACAGCCTAATCTTATGGTATTCAGTATGATTTTACTGCAGAATAGCAAGTAGCCGTTTCAAGGACAGTGTTGCCATTTTTTACTTGTGCGGTCGTAAGAACTCTGTAAAAGTATCCCGATTCTACATAATAGCCTTTTTCTATAGAATTCAGACCTGTTGTAGAGAACGATTGACTCCAGGATTTTATATTTGTCCAACTACTCCCATTACTTGATCTTTGTAGGGTAATCGTAATAGTGGAACTATAGTTCACATATATATTAATGAACCCAGAGCAGGTGGAATATCCCCCACTATTTATTGACAATCCTGAACCAATTGTTGAGATATAAGAGTAACAGGGCACAATTGTACCCTGTGGGGCCACAGATGCTAAGACAGGTGTTCCAAATGACAAAGAGATCAGCAATACCATGACAACAGAAATGAAACCCATTTTTTTCATAACAAACCCTCCATCTATAAAATTATTTGTCCTTATTTATATAGACAAGCTAAGATGGATTTTGCAACACTTCTTTCAAAAATTATTTTATCAAGTTCACGCTCTCTGCCATGCGAATTAATTCTTTACTTCCCAATGTTTTGGAATGGGATATAATTGTAAAAACATCTGATTGATTGCCCCAAACCACTGTGATAACCTCATTTTTTTCTACTAACAGGCCTTCTTGACCTTGAATAGATACTTTTGTTGTTTTATTGGCATCTTCTGTATCAACATTCATATTCCAATCTTCATTTAGTTGTTGAAAGTGGATAGTTTCCTGGTCTTTGTTTGTGTATTCTATCGCTTTGAAGTTTTTGCCATTCGTAAGACTTTGTATCGTATATCCCTCTGGAATCTTTGTTGGCGCATAGGCACTGTCCCAACTTATAAAAATATTGTTTCCAATAAGGCTATCTTCATTTGGGGCAATGCGAATTTCTGTATATTTTTCTTGCATGCTTATGAATAAGTTCAAGACTTTAACCCGTACGGCACCCACAACCAACACCGATGTTGAAAATAAAATAAAAATGATTGCAAAAATGGCTGCTGCCTTGTTCAGTCCACGAAGTGAGTTCAAGAAGAACCTGGACACTTTTTCGCTATAATATTTTTCACCTATTCGCTTTTTAAAATGCTTCTTTGCAGTTTCAGATGGCTGATAAAAGGGGTCGGTTTTTAAAGCTTCATTTTCTTTCTGAAGCTGTTCGCCATCGTAACCGGCATACAGGGCCATCGCAAGTTTAATCTTTAGCTCTTCAATCTCATCGATAATCGCATTTTGATCCATTGGCATATAATGTTTAGACATGCTCTACCCCTTTCCTTTCTAAATTTTTTAAAACCCTTCTTCTGGCTCGAACAAGGTATTCTCTAATGTTGTTAACAGGAATACTCATAATTTCACTGATCTTTTTATCGCTAAGCTCTAGATTGTATTTGTAATTAAGTAAATCTCTATCTCTTTCTGTGAGGTTCTGTACTGCGGTTAACAGCTCCTTGTATTCTTCTTTTTTGGAAAACAGTTCTTCTATTGATGGCCTATCGTCTGGAATTATTTCCATTAAGTCTTCCGGCACGCCCAGTAGTCCCTTTTTCCCCATAATCGAATGCTGTTTCCCATAATTAATGGATATGTGCTTAATAGTAAAGACAATATAAGAGGTCCTTTTGCAACACTCCAGCGCCCTTAAAATTGAAATTTTATCAATTAGCTTAACAAAAGCATCATTTATCAGGTCATCAACAACAGTGTAATCGCCGGAAAAAAAGTATGCTTTTTTCTTCATTATTGGGTAATAATTTTCATAAAGTTCCGCTATAAAATTCCTGTCATCTTCATTTTCAATCGACATTATAAATATTGGTATCACAATATTTCCCCCTATGTGCACGAAGGATATTTTTCTGTTTTATTATACAATAGGTGATGCTCATTTTTCAAAATTTGTCATTTCATGATAACATCAAAACGCACTGTTTGTGCTCTTAATGCACAAAATCATCAAAAAACTTAAATGTTTATATCTTGGGGTGTTTGTAGGGTGTTTTTGCCCATCCCCCCGAAAAGGGGGAATAAGCAAATTACTAATCAGGCAATACCTGAAACTGAGCCAGTTCCCGAATGATTGAATCCATGTTTATAGGATCATGGTTTTTATTAAACTCATATCGACCATAGAGATTAATATGCTGCCATGCAACTGGAGAAATATGCTTTAAAACATCTAAATCTTTACCATTACTTGCTCTGTAGTTCAACATATTAGATAATAT
>JBBRGJ010000173.1:0-6805 GCA_038240835.1 Bacteroidales bacterium
CAGAAAAGATACATTCGCTCCTTCTTGTCCCGATCACTATCGGAATTTTGGTTACAGAAGTTTATCCCGCAAGGCGGGATATCAAGACAAAAGTATCCATCGAAATAGTTTCTTCGAAGTAAAGTAGTTTTTACTTATTTAAAAAAAATCTTCGAAGTTGTATTGTTTTCCCTTTTGAAAATACATTCCATTTTGTGAGGATTACACAAAAAAAAGTCCGCTGAAAAACAGCGGACTTTAATTTTCCTAAAGAGGAAAGAAATTTATTATAAAATTCCTTGAGCCATCATTGCTTCAGCAACTTTCATGAAACCAGCAACGTTAGCACCTTTTACGTAATCGGTGTAACCGTTAGAAGTACCATATTTTGCACAAGCAGTATGAATATTAACCATGATAGTATGTAGTTTTTCGTCTACTTCTTCTTTGGTCCAATTGAATCTTAAGCTATTTTGTGACATTTCTAAACCTGAAGTAGCAACACCACCAGCATTTGACGCTTTACCAGGAGCAAATAATATTTTTGCATCGTGGAAAACTTTGATCGCTTCTGGAGTACAACCCATGTTTGAACCTTCAGCAACAGCCATAACGCCATTAGCAACAAGTGCTTTTGCGTCATCACCGTTTAATTCGTTTTGGAATGCACAAGTTAACGCTACATCAACTTTAACTTCCCAAGGTTTTTTGCCAGCTACGAATTTAGCACCAAATTTTTGAGCATATGGAGCAACAACATCATTACCAGTTGCACGTAACTCTAACATATAAGCGATTTTTTCGCCGCTGATACCAGCTTCGTCAAGGATGTATCCATCAGGACCAGAAATAGTAATTACTTTTCCACCTAATTCAACAACTTTTAAAGCAGCACCCCAAGATACGTTACCAAAACCTGATAAAGCTACAGTTTTTCCTTTGAAATCTGTTGCTTTAGTTGCTAGCATCTCTTTTGTGAAATATACTAAACCAAAACCAGTAGCTTCTGGACGGATTAATGATCCACCAAAAGATAAACCTTTTCCAGTTAATACGCCAGTATGTTCTGAACGTAATTTTTTGTAAATACCAAACATGTAGCCAATTTCACGTCCACCAACGCCTATGTCACCAGCAGGTACATCTGTGTCAGCTCCAATGTATTTTTGTAATTCGCTCATGAAAGCTTGGCAAAAACGCATTACTTCAGCATCTGATTTTCCTTTAGGGTCAAAGTCAGATCCACCTTTTCCACCACCCATTGGCAATGAAGTTAAGCTGTTTTTGAAGATTTGTTCAAATCCAAGAAATTTCAAAATTGAAAGGTTTACACTTGGGTGAAATCTTAAACCACCTTTGTAAGGTCCGATAGCGTTGTTAAATTGCACACGGTATCCTTTGTTCACGTTTACTTTTCCAGCATCGTCAACCCAGGTAACACGGAAAATAAATGTACGATCTGGTTCTGTTAAACGTTCAACGATACCAGCTTTTTCGAATTGTGGATTTGCATCTACAACATCTTTAATTGACTCTAATACTTCGTGAGCTGCTTGTAAGAATTCTTTTTCGCCTGGATTTTTACGTTCCAGTTCTTGCATCATTTTTTCTACGTTCATTACTGTAGTTTTTATGTTATTATTCAGTTTGTTTTTATTTCTGTTATTTAATTCACAATGCAAATTTAGGACTTAATTTCGATTTTTCCTATTTTATTATTGGGTTTTTTTAGTAATTCTGAATATCAGCAAAAATCAACATTTACGCACTGAAATTCTTGGCAAATATATAGCTATTTTGGATACAAAAAAATGTATTAGGATTATTTTTTTGTTAATTAAAAGGTTATTCTGATTATCTATTTTTTACGGCTATTTTACTACTCCAATTCCAAGCTTCGCATCTAACAATACAGTAAGGGGTTTGGCACTTTTTACATGGGTAATATACTGATTTTTAAATATTATTTCCATTTTGGATAAACTCTCCCAATCTATAAATCCTAGTTTGTGTGGTTCGTTTATCGTAAAATATCCCACTTTAAATGAGGTCAAATTTTGAAAAAAGTGAGTCCCTTGACTTGGGTCTATCATATAATTATCCAATGCGGTCTCGATGATGAGTCGTGCAGCGGATATATGCGACCATTTTACGGGTATTCCTAACCAAGAATCACTCGAACCCCATCTTCCTGGACCAATAAGTATGTAATTTCTTTTTTGGGCAACCATCGTTTGATTCAGTTCATCGATTAGCGTTGCAATATGATCATTTTTTGCGGAGTCAAAATTGTCATGATTTACAAATACTACATCATAAAGATCTTTGATGACGCCGTTTCCTAATGCCATAGTGCTCGAAATTAGCAACTCTTCATTTGGAATTGTGGATAAGTCTTCAGATATCTCTTCGCTGTTGCTTACGGTGGGTCTAATTTGTAATAAGTTAAGCACTGATGGCTCGTTGGAATTTTGAGAAATGTTTACAGCAAACTCTATCTCTACGGGTTTATTCATCTCTCTTTGACTGATTTCTAAAATTTCTTTGATGATTTCGGCCAATGGAAGTTTGTTGTATTTCAATATTCCCGAAAAAGTGAGCAGCATCTTTCCTTCACTCATGGTTCCCTCCATCAACGATTGCGATTGATAATCGTAGGTTGAAGTGAGCCATTTTAAGGTGCCATCGTCTACTGCTTCTTCGATGGGACTGTGCAAAATATTCATACTGTCGTTGGTGTCGGCATAAAAAGCACTGGTGTCCATGTTCAACGAGAAAAATGTTTTCTGGGTCTCTTTCAACGCCATTTCTGGGGAGGAAAGTTGTAATATCTTTTCTGGATATGAAGGCGAAAATCTAAGTGTTTGTCCACCTTCTACAATGTATTTTCCCAATCCGAATGCCAGATTGATGACTCCATCGTTGGGTTTTTCGGGAGCAATTGGATAGAAATTTATCGATCGCGCTACGCCCGAAAGTGTTGGATAAAACCGGTTGCCATATTGCGAACCACATAACTCTTGTAAAACAACGGCCATTTTTTCTTCATCAATCACGTTGGAAGTGGCCTGAATGTATTGTTTGCTATTATAAAAGTATACCGAAGCATACACACTTTTAATGGCAATTTCTAATTCTACCAACATGCTGTTTTTGTTTTCAGAATAGGCAATCATGTATGTAGAATAAACACCTGCAAATGGCTGATAGTGGGAGTCTTCGAGCATGCTAGAGGAACGGATGGCAATGGGTTTTTTTATCACTTCCACAAATGCTCTCAAATCCTCACGAGTTTGTTTGCTCATTGGAGCTTTTACAAAAGCTTGCAAAATTCGCTGGTCGTCTTTTTCGTGAATAGCAAATTGGAGCAATTGATTGCTTTCCATAAATTCATCAAATAGATCGATGCTCAATACGACTGTTCGGGGGATGCTAACGGTTATGTTCTCCCATTTATCTACAATTTTATTTCGTTTTATCATCGAATCGATAAATGCCAATCCTCTTCCTTTTCCACCGATGGAGGCATCGCCAATTCGGGCAAAATTAAAGTAATTGTCGAAATAATCTTTGTTGAAACTGGCAATAATCCCCTTCGATTTGTGCATCCGATAGTAGGTGAAACTATCGTAAAGAAATTGTCTTACTTCACTTATGTTGTTAAAATCTTCGGGCAAAATGGTCTTAAACATTCGCCCAAGCGAGAATATTGCTCTGGCATAGAGCCATTTAGAAAAATTATTTCCTGAAATGTGAAACGCCAATGTTTCGTCTGGAATGGTAAGTACTTGTTTCTGAAGCTCTTTCAGATTAGCAGCCCTTCCAACTTCCTTATTTGTGATAGGATCCATGAAAATAAAATCGCCAAAGGCAAAATATTTCTTCACATATTCTCTCAGTTCTTGCAAAAGCGTGGTGGAGTTTTTGTCGATAAAACCGGCCCCAATTGCTTCGGCACGCGTTCTGTTTTCACTTTCCGACGACTGCATCACAACGGGCATAAATGGATCGTCTTTCTTGATGCTCTCACAAAGTTTTAATCCCGCATCTTTATCTTTTACGCCATCTATTTCGTAAGTGATATCGGTAATTACCCCTAATAAATTTGATTTGTACCTTTCGTATAACTCAATTGCTTCTTCGTAGGTGGTGGCGAGTAATATTTTGGGACGACCTCTCATCTTCATCATCTGCTGATGCAGATTGAGCCCCTCTTTCATAAACTCTTTGGATTGTTGAAAGATAATCTTGTAAAGATTGGGTAAGTAGCTGGAGTAGAATCGTATAGAATCTTCTACAAGCAAAATTCCTTGTACGCCGACTTTCAAAATATCATGATCGGCATTCATTTTATCTTCAATAAGTTTGATGATTGCCAAAAGTAAATCGGCGTTTCCTAACCAACTAAAGACGTAATCGATAACGCCTTTATGACTCTGATGGAGGAAGATATTTACCTCTCTGGAGAATGGCGTAAGGACCACAATGGGCAAGTTTGGATGTTCATCTTTGATGGTGGAAGCTAGCTGAAATGGATCTATATCACCCATGTCGTACATGATGATGACTAAATCCACGTTTTCGTTTCTCACTTTCCGATAACAGGTCTCTGGATTGGTGTGAATAATAAATTCGGGTGGTTGTGACAAGTTTAACGAGGTATATTCATCAAATATTTTTTCCTCTATTCGACCATCATCTTCTAAATAAAATGCATCATATCGACTACATAAGAGTAATACTTTGTGAATCCTATTCCGCATCAAATCCTGATAAGAGGTATCGCGGTAACTGTGAGCAATTAATTGATGTTTGTTGTGCATAAAGTGAAAAGTTTTTTAGTGAAAAGAAGAAGAAAGAATACAGAAGTAAGAATACAGAAGAAAGAATACAGAAGTAAGAATACAGAAGTAAGAAGTCTTAGTGTATCTTAGTGAACTTAGTGCCTTAGTGGTGAAACGTGATCCGCCAGCTGGCGGACCGTGAAAAGAAGAAGAAGTAAGAAGCCTTAGTGTGTCTTAGTGATCTGAGTCTACCTAGCATGCTGGTAGATAAATGTATTTTGCGGCATAGCTGAAAAGTTTATGCTATAACACAAAGTGACACAAAGAAGACACAAAGTTTCACAAAGGAAGAATAAGAACGTGATCCGCCAGTTGGCGGACGTTAAAAGTGAAATGAAGAAAAGGAAGAAGAATCAAAAGTAAGAATACAGAAGAGAAGTTGGACGAAGTCAATTAAGAAGCAAGAATACAGAATTAAGAAATCTTAGTGTATCTTAGTGAACTTTGTGCCAGTTCGACAGGCTCGTTTCGACAGGCTCAACGCATCGCACTGCATCGCTTAGTGGTAAAACGAAGAAGAATACTTTATGTTGAGGTCTTTGTGTTTTTTGTGTCTTCTTTGTGTCTTTTGTGTCATAGCCAGAAGTTCTTACTTAGCGGTGAAATTGTATCTCCAGTCCCGCTTCGCGCTCTTCTTCTCACTTCTCACTTCTCACTTCTTCTCTTAAACATTCAATTTTTAATTTTGTTTACTTGTCCTTTTTCCTTTCCAAATACAAAAAAGTGCATAAAAAAGGGTGATGAAAATTACACCCGCTTGTTGTTCTAACATTGATTCAAAGAGCATGTGGATTGATATTAATAAAATAAAGGATAAAAAAATCAGGTTGCGCTTTCGATAGGCTGTGATGAGTCCCATGACGATGAATCCAAATAGAAACACTAATCCTGGAATTCCCAAAGCAATCGTGGATTGAGCGAATTGGTTGTGTGCATTTAGATATTGTGTGGTGATGGTTTTTGATCCTTTTGAAATATAATATTTTGTAATTTCATCTTTTATATCGCCCGTTCCGACTCCCCATGGTAGGTTGTCGATGGATAAGTGATACATGGATTGGATAATTGCCATCCGAGCCAGACTTCCGTATTGCGAATCGATGTTTGCATCCTTACTGTCTTTTAGTGTATTTGACAGATCTTTAAAACGCATGCTTACAGAAGGAATTTGGTTGATGATGATAAACGGAATAATTAGGATAAAAATACCCGCAATTATTGCATACATTGGTTTCGTCTTTTTTGCAATTCGAATGGCGAAGTAGAGTGAACCCACAACGGCAAATGAGATGATTCCGGCTTTTGATGATAACATTAGCAAGTATCCAAGCAAAATAACAATTGTGGAAATGGTCATAATTATACCGATTTTCTTTCTAAATTGAAAAAACTCAATGTTGTAATAGATGAGCGCAATGATGGAAACTCCGATATAAAGTGACATGTACGAAGGATGAAGCGAGGGAGATAAATCGCAATAAAAGAAATTTAAGATTTTTCCATTTGCTAGGTAATTGATGTAAGCATTGGTGATATTGATAAAAAATGACACTAAAATTCCTGACGTAAGAGATTGTAACATCCATCTTTGTTTCTCTTTATAAATAGTACTCCGAACAAGGATGATGATGGGAATGAGCATCATCGACATTTTAACTTCTAAATCAAAAAGACCATATTCCATGTTAGAAGTGTAGCTGAGACCGATGATGTGTAAAATGTAAAAACAGGGCAATATTAACATCGGAGCAATTGACTTTTTGTCAATGACTATTGTTTGTTTTTGTATCAGATCTATCGTTAAATTAGCCAATGAGACCACAAACCAACCAAAAAGAGAAAAGATGACCCAATGTTTGTTGATTGGAATCAGAAATATCGACAGCAACCCTAAATAGAGCTCTATTTTTTGCCTAGAAATGTTTTTTAGAGGGTTCATGTGATTTCTGGTGTATTGAAATCTAAAATTTCATCGTGGATGG
>JBBRGJ010000174.1:0-6804 GCA_038240835.1 Bacteroidales bacterium
CCACATAATAACCTTTTTGTTGTTGTGTTTTGCCTTCATAATTGTTTGTATTGCTACTACAAAGATGAGGGCATTTTTATTTACAAACAACTGGTGATTTACAATTGCGAAAATTTGATGATGCAAAGTTGCTAATTACAAGTGACGAGTAACAAGTGACGCGCAAAGCGACGATGCGCAAAGCGACGATGCGAAGCGAGTCCACACCAAAGAAAAACTGGCGCGAAGCGAGACGAGCTTCGCTCCGTTACCCCGTTACCCCGTTACCTCTTTCTAATTGAATTTCACACCGTCACCTCTTCAGTTAAGCTTCCCACTGTCAACTGTCAACTGATCTCTGTCAACTGATCTCTGTCAACTGCTAACTGTTGACAGTTAACTGTTAACTGTTAACTGTCCTCCTACTTTCCAACACAAAACTTCCCAAAAATAGTCCCTAAAATCTCATTGTTACTCACTTCACCGGTAATATTTCCAATGTGATAAAGTACTTCTTTGATATCGATGGCGATTAAATCCGAAGGAATATTGGATTCAAATCCTTTTTCTACACTTTCAATCGCATCAAAAGCTCTGCTTAGGGCTTCGAAGTGTCTGCTATTACTTAGAATGATGCTGTCGCTAAAATCGGGAAGATTGGCAGCTTTCAATAATAAATCATTCAATAATTCAATGTTCTCATTTCGCTTTGCGGAGATAAAAACAGTTTCCATATCCACCAATTCTCTGAAATGAGGAGGCGATTCAACCAACATATCTGTTTTATTGGCAACAATGATGAATGTTTTATCTTTATTGGTAATATGATCTTTAAAATCATTCAACTCATCGATCATCTCTTCGAACGAAATCGTGGACGCATCTATGACATAAAGGACAATAGCTGCCTGTTCAATCTTTTGATAAGTGCGTTCAATTCCTAAGTTCTCAATTTCATCGTCAGAATCGCGCAGACCAGCCGTGTCGATAAAGCGGAAATAAACGCCATTGATTGTAAATGTATCTTCGATGGTATCTCGGGTCGTTCCTGGAATATCGCTCACAATGGCTCTATCGTCGTTTAAGATGGTGTTGAGCAAGGTAGACTTACCCACATTTGGTTTCCCAACAATAGCCACTGGAATTCCCTGTTTGATGACATTGCCAATTTTAAAAGAGTCGATGAGCGATGAAATTTCTAATTTTATTTCCTGCAACAGTTCATTTAACTTAGAGCGATCAGCAAACTCCACCTCCTCTTCGCTAAAATCTAATTCCAGTTCTAAAAGTGCGGAGAAGTGAACCAATTGTTCGCGAAGATTTTTCAAAATGGTGGAAAATCCACCACGCATCTGATTTAAAGCTACTTGGTGTGAGGCTCTATCCGAAGAGGCAATTAAATCGGCAACGGCTTCGGCTTGCGAAAGATCCATTTTTCCATTCAAGAAAGCGCGTTGGGTAAATTCGCCTGGTTTTGCCAATCGAACGCCATTTTCAATAAGTGCTTCTAAAATCATTTTTTGGATATACTGAGAGCCGTGGCAATAAATTTCGACACTATCTTCGCCAGTATACGAGTGTGGAGATTTGAAAATGCCCACAAGCACCTCATCAATCATCTCCTGATTGTACATGATGTATCCAAAAACAAGTTTTCGTTTAAAATCAACCGAAAGCCAATCCTCTTTCGATCTAAAAACATCATCTAATGCAGAAAAACTATTTTTTCCAGATAATCTAATAATGGCAATTGCGCCCGATCCAGAGGCAGTTGCAATAGCACAAATGGTATCTTGTTGTATCATATTTTTCTGTTTTTCAATTTGTTAACAATGGTTAATCAATAAAATTATTTCCTTTGTATTGCAAATATATTGATTTATGTTCGATTTGTCAAGGAAACATTTTCATCTATTTGATTTACATTAAATAAACGTTGTTCGATATTAATATTATTAAAATTACATAAAAACAAGATATTCAATACTATATAATTACTTTTTCTCGATTAGATTTTATATTACAATGAATTTAACTCTCAATTTATTTTATTTTCAATCAATTTATTTACCATTTATTCTCTTTCGATTCACAAATTAATGATGATTAATATGCTCTCAAATTTCATTCAAGGCTTCAGCAATTTTTATCAACCGTTGTTACAATCGTCATATTTCATGCTTTTTGTAATCATCACGTTTGGGTTACTGATTGGGAGGATACGATTAGGAAGTTTCTCTTTCGATTTTTCGGCGGTAATTTTTATTGCATTACTTTTCGGACATTATGGAGTAAAGATTGATCCTGTGATACAACAGATTGGAATTTTGCTCTTTATATTTACCATAGGCATTCAAGCGGGACCGGGATTTTTTCGCTCATTCATTAAAAATGGACGAAGTTTTATTTTACTCGCGTTCATCATCGTTGCCACTGGTGCGATTATCTCAGCCATTGCCATCTTAGCTTTTGGAGTAGACAAAAACCTCGTCATCGGTATTTTCAACGGAGCCCTCACCAGCACCCCCGGATTGGCAGCAGCGGTGGAAGCGACCAATTCGCCATTATCATCCATTGGGTATGGAATTGCCTATCCTTTTGGCGTAGTGGGCGTCGTCCTGTTCATCTCCCTGATGCCCAAAATTATGAAAATAAACCTCCGAAAAGAGGAGGAGAAATATCAATCGACTCTATTGAAAGAGTTTCCACAAATCGTAACCCGCGATTTTATCGTTTCTAACTCCGAAGTATTGGGGAAACCTTTTTCGGTATTACGAAGTGATGTCTGCACCAAACAGTGCATTACGACCAAGATTTTTAGAGAAAACAGCGTCATTATCCCTCACGTGGACACACATTTGCTTTTGGGCGATATCATCAGAGTGGTCGGACCAGATCCCGACATGGGGCATGTATCAGAACTTGTGGGTGCAGAAACCAACCATGCATTTCCAAAAACAGAAAGCAGCGATGCACAATGGATCTTTGTCACCAATAAATCCATCATCAACAAACGAATTGAAGATTTAAACCTTTTTGACAACTTTAATGCGAGCATCGCCGTATTGAAACGAAGCAGCATCGACATCAGCCCTGACCCAACGACTCATCTTCGTTTTGGCGACCGTTTATTTATTGCCGCCGACAGAGAGTCGTTTCCTGCCATTATTTCACTGTTTGGAAATGAGTCCAAACGACTCTCCGAAACTGATTTCTTGCCCATTACGCTGGGAATTATCATCGGAATTATCATTGGCTCCATTCCGTTTAATCTTGGTTTTTTTACGCTAAAATTAGGACTAACTGGCGGCGTATTGGCAGCAGCGTTAACATTGAGTTCCATTGGCAAAACGGGTCCTATTATCTGGTCGATGTCTAGCAATGCCAATTTATTAATTAGAGAGTTTGGATTGTTACTATTCTTAGCATCCGTAGGGTGTGATGCTGGAGCCCATTTAGTAGAAACACTCGTAAACAATGGGATGTTGCTCTTTGGAATCGGTGCTTTAATCTCAATTATTCCAATGATTATTGGATGGTGGTTAGGAAGCAAACTATTCAAAATCAATCTTTTATCATTATTCGGACTTATCACTGGAGGGATGACCAGCACTCCAGGGTTAGGCGCAGCTGCAAAACACACGGATACAAACATTCCACAAATTGCCTATGCTACGGTTTACCCTTTTGCATTGGTGTTGATGATTATTTTTTCAAAACTATTAAACCTTTTATAATACCAGATGAAGTCGCTATTATTGTCATTTCTATTCACATCTTCTCTTTTTATTGGCTTAAATGCTCAAAAAACGATTCCATTTACTTTCACCGAAACAGCTCCTGTAGTGGATGGATTATTATCCGACATTGTTTGGAATGATTGCCAGGGAATAAATACTTTTTATCAGCAAGATCCTTTGTGGGGAAGTACACCCACGCAAAAAACGGAGGTGAAAATCTGTTATACAAATCACGGAATCTTCATTGGCGCAATGATGTACGATAACGCACCCGATAGCATTCTTCACGAATATGGGATGAGGGACAACACCGTAAATGCTGACTATTTTGCCATCGAATTCGATCCATACAATACCATGCAGGACTCCTACTATTTTCAGGTTACCGCCTCGGGGGTGCAATCCGAATGGAGAAGAACGGATGGATATTACAACGCCGTTTGGAAAAGTGCAGTCAAGATTTTTGAAAAAGGATGGTCGGCAGAGGTTTTTATCCCTTTTTCTGCATTTACTTTTCCATCCAAAGATATTCAAAATTGGAGGGTGCAATTAAATCGCTATATCCGACGTAATCGAGAGTTGGATATCTTAGCGTTAGAAAATAAAACCAACGACAACGATATTCAATATTGGGCAATTTCCGAAAATTTAAAAAGTATAAAATCGCCACTTAGACTCTTTTTAAATCCATACCTAAATGAAGTGATTGAGAAAAGAGTTACGGATGCTTCGTGGAGTAACAAAATAAATGGCGGACTCGATTTAAAATGGGGCGTTAATCAAAGTTATACCATTGATGTGACACTCCTCCCCGATTTTAGTCAAGTGCAATCGGACAACAAGGTGAAAAATCTCAGTGCTTTCGAAACGGTCTATGGGGACTATCGTCCATTCTTTTACGAATCGATGTCACTTTTCAAAATGGGTGATTTGATCTATTCCAGAAGAATTGCGGGCACTCCAACTGGTTATTACGATGTTGAGAATAAACTCGATTCAGGGGAACGGGTGGTTGAAAACCCATTCAACACTCAACTAATTAATGCCGTAAAATTCTACGGAAGATCCACCAATGGACTTGCTGTTGGATTTTTCAATGCCATCACCAAAAAATCAGAAGCAGTTGTTGAACAGAGCAATGGAGAGAGGAGATTTATTGAAACGCAACCTCTCACAAATTACAATATTTTGGTGATAGACAAGGCGTTGAAAGGGAAATCCAACCTCTTTTTCAGCAATGCAAATACCTACAGAGGTAAAACAAATTTAAATGCCAACGTTGCCGCTTTTGGAGGAAATTATTACTTTTCGAAAGGTACTTACCGAATTTATTTGCTCAGCGGAATGAGTCGTCGCGTGGAAGGTGATAATTTCTACGCCAAGACGAACATGGAGGGGTACAAAACTGATTTCTTGTTTGCCAAAGTAAATGGAAAGTTTCAGTATCAGACAAATATTTGGCTAAAAGATAAAAATTACGATCCCAACGACATGGGGGTGAATTTTGTGAATAACGAAATCAGCACTTTTTATCAAGTGAGCTACCGCGAACCCGATCCCTTTGGGAAAGTCCTGAGCATGAAAAATTCCCTTTCGATGAATTACGCAACCCGGTGGACCACAGGAATGCCAACGACGTTCGTATTCAATTACAATTTTAACACAACCACAAAGAGATACATCTCACTTTGGGGCGGATTAGGTTGGCGACCTGCAAACATTTACGACTATTACGAACCTCGAAATGGGCAATTTTTCAAAGGTCCTAGATTTGTCTCCGGAAACGCCAATTTCTCCACCGATTACCGCAAACCATTTGCTTGTGATGGCGCATACAGCGTTACTTATGTGTACGATTATTTTGGAATAAACCACTTTTTCAACATCTCCCCCATCGCAAGAATTGGCAATCACCTGAATATTCGATACAATGTTTGGTACACCAACAATATTGCACAACGTGGCTTTGCCTTTGTTGATGAAAACACAGACGAATCTTTCTTTGGCAAACGACATGTGCAAACCGTAGAAAACTCACTGTCGGCACAATATGTTGTCATAAACAACCTCTCCTTTGGTCTCAGCACCAGATATTACTGGTCGAAGGGAGATTACTCCGAATTTTACCTACTCCACCAGGATGGAATTTTAGATAGAAATCCCGCCCAAGTTACTCAAAACAAAAACTTCACCTACTCCGCATTCAACATCGATTTCTCCATTAATTGGGATTTTGCACCTGGAAGTTCGCTGGTTCTTACCTACAAAAACGAACTTGTACATGAACTAACAAATGCCGACAAAAACTACATGCAATACCTCCGCTACTCCTTAGACAACCCATTCTCCAACTTAATCGCCCTCAAAATCATCTACTTCATCGATGCCGGCAGAGTGGTTAAGAGGAAGTGAGAAATTGAACCACAAAAGTAACAAAAGTTCACATAAGAAGAAGAAAGAATAAAGAATAAAGAAATTTTAGTGCCTTAGTGCCTTAGTGGCTGAGAGGTATTAAGAAGAAGAAGAAGAAGAAGAAGAAAGAAGTAAGAAGTCTTTGTCTACCTAGCATGCTGGTAGATTAATATCTTTTGTGTCTTCTTTGTGTAACTTTGTGCCACAGCATAAACCTTTCAGCTATAGCACAAAAGGCACAAAGAAGACACAAAGTTTCACAAAGGAAGAAGAAGAAGAAAAAAGTGATGACTGATGAGTGATGATTTCCGAATGCGAGTCGGGAGATAATGAGAGGAAAAAGCAAGAAAGACAAAAGACAACAGCCTGAACCTTAACCTGAACCTTGTATGTCAAATTGAAATTGACTAAATTAACTTTTGATAAATTTTAAAAAAATACACATACATTTGTTGCAATAAAAAAAAATACACCAAAAGATAAAGCGAACATCGGAATTTGAGAGCATGGGATTGGTTTTGGTGAAAGGATAAATTACTCAACTTTCGCAAGTGAGTTAACTATTTGATTTTCATTAAAAAAGCAGCATATTTATTTTGATAAGTCACTGATATTTAGTAACTTTGTGTCGCAAAACTAAAACAAAACAATATGCTGCGCAACAAAGATACAA
>JBBRGJ010000175.1:0-6773 GCA_038240835.1 Bacteroidales bacterium
AGCAGCCAGCAGTGATTTGTCGCTAACTGTTCAGCGGATCATTTTCCGAATTGGTTTGGTTTTGGGCAAAGAAGCAAAAACCATAACTAATTTGTTGTTGCCTTTGAAACTTGGTTTGGGTGCAACCCTTGGAAACGGGAAACAAGCTTTTTCGTTTGTTCACGAAACCGATGTTGCCAAAGCTTTTCTTTGGGCAGTTGAAGATTTAAAAACAAACGAAACCTTCAATT
The DNA here is from genome assembly GCA_038240835.1 of Bacteroidales bacterium. Classification (GTDB taxonomy): domain Bacteria; phylum Bacteroidota; class Bacteroidia; order Bacteroidales; family WCHB1-69; genus JBAXTE01. The sequence goes on from JBBRGJ010000175.1 coordinate 231, forward strand.
TGGTCGCTCCCGAAAATATTTCGAACAGAGATTTCACAAAAGCTCTTGCCAAATCGCTAAACCGTCCCGCCATTTTTTCTATTCCTGAATTTGTGATTAAAGCAGTTTTGGGAGAAGCCGCAGGTTTGCTAATTGAAGGTGCCGAAGTTGAACCCCGAAATTTGCTGGAATTCGGTTTTGAATTTCAATATCCTACCATTAAAAGTGCTTTGGAAGAAATAGTTTGATTTTTTTGTAAGTTTGAACAAATCAAAATCAACAAAAAAATGAACAACTATCTTAGAAATCTTGCAGCACTTTTCTCGATTGTGCTGGTTTTAAATACTTGCACTTCAGCAAAAAAAAGCAACGATCCAATGCAAAAACCTTCAAAAGTAGAAATCAAAGCGGTTGACGGCAACTACAACTTTTATGTAAATGGCGAACTTTTCATGCTCAAAGGAGCCGGTGGTGGCAATAATCTTTCGGCGCTTCACGATGCAGGGGGAAATTCGCTGAGGACCTGGGGTTCGCGAAACGGGTTACAATTACTCGATTCGGCTTATAAATACGACATAATGATTGCCATGGGGTTAGGCATGGAACAGGAATTGCACGGTTTCGATTATAACGACACAGCGGCAGTTGGCAAACAATACCGCCGAAATATCGCAGCCATTGAAGAATTGAAAAACCACCCAAATCTGCTTTGCTGGGTGGTAGGCAACGAATTGAACCTCAGCCCTAAACAGGGCGAACCTGTAAATCCGAAAGTTTATGATGCAGTAAAAGATATTGTGGATTACATACACGAAAAAGACCCAAACCACCCCGCAACAACACCAATGGGCGGGATTCAGAAAGACCAGATTAAAGTAATGCTCGAACGTTGCCCCAATCTCGATTTTATTTCGGTGCAGGTGTATGGTGGTTTGGGTAGTGTGAGCGAACAAGTGAAAGCTGTAGGAATTTCAATCCCATTTGCCATAACCGAATATGGGCCAATCGGGCATTGGGAAAGGCCACAAACCGCGTGGGGACGGGAAATTGAAGAAACAAGCGCACAAAAAGCAAAAGGACTTTACGAACGCATCCAACGGGGGATTGTGAACGACCCAACTGGCCTGTGTTTGGGTGGTTACGCATTTTTGTGGGGACAAAAACAGGAACGCACGCCAACATGGTACGGCATGTTCCTCAAAACCGGCGAAGCCACCGCAATAGTTGACGAACTGACCCACTACTGGACGGGCAAATACCCCGAAAACCGCGCACCACAATTGGATTCGATGAAAATAGACAACAAAAATGCAGTTGAAAATATCTATCTGAAACCGGGCGCAGCATACACTGTAAAAGTTTTTGCTTCCGACCCCAACGGCGACGAATTAACTTACAAATGGGAATTATTAAAGGAAGTTGTAGAACGCAGCGCAGGCGGAGCTTTTGAAAAGGAACCCGGTGCAATTAATTTTGAAATCCTTTCCGATTCCAACGGCGAACTCCATTTTATTTCGCCAAAAGAAAAAGGCGAATACCGTTTGTTTTCGTATGTTTTCGATGGGAAGGGAAAAGCGGGGACAGCGAATGTTCCATTTTATGTGGAATAGAGGCAATTAAACATAAGTGAACAAATTAATGATGAAATATTTTTACATTTGAAAGCAAAATCAAAATAAAACCAAACATTATGCACAAAAAATTCCGAATCAAAAACGCCCTTTATACAAAAAACTTTATTAATCAATCAATTTGCACTTGTGGTTAATTGCGAAATACCCGCATATTGCAATTATACAACTGTAAGCATTAATTATAACAACAATGGAGCTAAATAAAAAACTACAGGAATTTATCGAAAATCAAGAATGGATTTTTGCTAAAACTTATGCAAAAACTTGGCCCCATGAATATATTGTTCAAGAAAGAGTTGATAACGATTTGTATTTAGAATTAGCAAATCACATTGACAATTTCGGTTATGAAAGTTATTTCTACAAAACGAAACAAAAATATTTCGAGCATAATGGTTTTACTTATTGGCATATGGGAAATATAATAAATCGTTGTGTTGTAGCAGACACTTATCACGAAAGGGAAAAAAACGGAAGATTACCAGAAAATTTTAAAGAATAATATGCAATCATTACTAGGTCAATTTTACAGCAGAATTAAAGGTTCTCAAGAAGATATTGCTTCAGAAAGTTTGGTTTATATTTTAAAACAATCTTTAGAGAGTAGAAAAGTTATAAATCAAATAGTAAAAGTCAATACAAATTTGGAATTTTCAGATTTATCCTTTCAAATCCAAAATAGCGGGAAAGACTTAGAAAGACCTGATATCAGTGGAAAAGACGAAACAGGAAAAGAGGTTTTACTTATCGAAGCAAAATTTTGGGCTTCTTTAACTCATAATCAACCAAATGGATATTTAAAAAGGTTAAATGACAATACTGTTTTAATTTTTCTTGTTCCGACCTTACGAACAAGAACTGTTTTTGAGGAAGTAAAAAATCGAATTTTAGAAGAAAACAAAGAAATAGAAATTGATAAAGTGGGTTTAAGGATTTTAATAAAATCTTCAAATCAACATATATTTATAAAGAGTTGGAATGAGGTTCTAAACTCAATAAAATCGAAAATTGAGCAAACAAACAATATAACTTTACTATCAGATTTGAACCAAATTATTGGACTTTGTGATTCAATTGACCAAAACTCATTTCAACCAATTACAGACGAAGATTTATCGCCAAAAATCCCGAAAAACATAAATTCATATTACGAGGTTGTTGATAAAGTTGTCGATGAATTGAAAAACAGAAATACTGAAATCTCAACACAAGGATTGATAAAAACTCCGCAGAGATATGGTTATCACAGATACTTCGCAACAAAAGAATTAGGAATGAATTTTGCCATAAAATTAGACTTGTGGGAAAAATGTGCTGATACTCCTTTTTGGTTTGGAGTTTCCAAAGTGATTGATAAAGACTGGGCAATTGATGATTTCTTCAAAACTACAGTAGATAGTATATCTATTAAACACAACCTGACTTTAGTTTCCTACGCAAACGATAAAGGAATTTTTATTGGATTAAAGCCAACTTTATTTGAAACTGAAGATATTGTAGTTCGAAATATTTCAACTCAAATTGAAATGATTATTAATGAAATAACTAATACTAAAAATGTGCAAATGTAATGCGGGCGGGCGCGGTAATTCAACGAGTTCGCCCTGTTCAACCACCGCCAATCCGTCTTTGACGGATGTCGGTTTAAAGAAGAAATCTCGTAGTGCGCCGGCTTGGCTCCTTGCAAACTTGAACGGTAGCCCTTTCAAAGGCCCGCACTCCACTTGCACCAACCTTATTAGCCATTTTAAGACACAAAGAATTGTAAACAATTAACAAAAAACAAGAAAAATATGGAAAAGAAACATCAGGTGCATAACCTAATTATTTTAGACGAGAGCGGCTCCATGGAATCCATAAAGACGACAATTATTCAAGGGTTTAATGAATTGGTGCAGACAATTAAAGGAATTGAAAAACAATTTCCAGAACAAGAACACTTTATTTCGTTCATATCTTTTAATGGGCTGGGACAAAAATTGTTGCACTTTCTTGACGCAGCAAGTGAATTAAAACAAATTGACGACAAGATCTATAAACCTGATGCGTCTACACCATTGTTTGATGCAATTGGTTTTAGCATTAATAAACTCAGACAATCATTACAAGGACAAACAGAGTACAATGTACTTGTAACAATTTTGACAGATGGAGAAGAAAATGCTTCAAGAGAATTTTCAGGAAATGACATTAAAAAACTTGTTGAAGAATTAAAACAAAATCGCTGGACATTCACATATATCGGTACAGACCATGATGTGGGAAAAATGGCTCTCTCAATTTCAATTAGCAACACCTTAGTTTTTGAAAAAAATGATGCTGACATTAAAAAAATGTTTTTAAAAGAGCAAAATGCAAGAGCAAAATACAGTCAAAAAATACGATTTAATGAAGACACAAGTTCAAATTATTTTGACGATACCGAAAATGAAAAGAAATAAAAAAGACTACTAACAGCGGTTTGGCAAAAGTGGCGTTTCAGTGCTCCGCAGGCAGTTATTTGGTTAATAAAACATTGGTTCTACGCATTAACATTTGTGGTAAAAATCGCCACCTCATCCAAGCAGTGGATCATTATATTCAAAGAGAAGAACGTACATTTAACTTATGACATGCTGAATAAATAAATCTTAGAGCGGAGTCGGTGCGTAAATCAACGGCGCCTGCCTACCGGCAAAGGCATGGATTCTCACATCACAGTTCGTGTCCTTGCGGGCATAAAAACTTCCCGAAACCCGCTCCACAAAATGCACAAACCGTTGGCAGCCATGGCACCTTGCGACAACAAAAATTTAAAAACAGAAAAAATATGAAAAAAATTCTGACATTAATTATTGCGATAGTAACTTATACATTTACTATTGCTCAACCGCCTTCGGCTAATCAAGTGCAGACAATATTGCCAAAAGGAACAACTATACTTGGCAATATTCCATATAACAACGATACCCTCAAAAAACATTTATTAGATATTTATCTTCCTGCCGAGGCCAAAGGAAAACTGCCTTTGGTGGTATTTATACACGGTGGTGGATGGATTAGCAATGACAAATATGCTGACATGGGCTATATGCCCAACACCGTGGCAGCAATGCTCAATAACGGAATGGCAGTAGCGTCGATTGACTATCGTTTTGCAATGCAAGCGGTATTTCCTGCAATCTTGCAAGACTGTAACAAGGCTGTTTCTTTTCTATATGACAATGCAGATAAATATAATTTAGATAAAAACAGTATTGCGCTGATGGGCTTTTCGGCAGGTGGACATTTAGCATCTTTGATGGGTACATCACAAAATAATAAGGTAGATAATTTCTATTTTCCTAATACCTATCGTCCTTTCCAATATAAAGCAGTCGTTGATTTTTACGGACCGGTAGATTTAGTTTTGCTACCTGGCAATGAAGACGAAAAATCTCCGGAAGGCATACTGATAGGAGCAGCTCCTTTATTAAGGCCAGATTTGGCAAAATCAGCTAGCCCAATTACATATATTGATAAAAACGACCCTCCTTTTCTGATTTATCATGGGGAAAAAGATAATACTGTATCAAATAAGCAGTCAAAGTTGTTTAGTGCATGGCTTAAATATTACGGCGTAAAAAATGAATTAACCATTGTTAAAGATGCACCGCACTTTGGTACCATGTATGATGTGGAGGAAATCAGAAACAAGGTTATAGCCTTTTTGACTCAACATTTGAAATAAAACAGAAATTAACCTCATCGTCTTTGTATATATCTTGATGTTCTAAACAGCGACAAATAAAATTTTGACAAAATTCAGTGCAACAAAATAAAAACGGCAGCCAATAAAACATCATGTTTAATGTGGGTTTCAGGGCTTATTCAGGCTGCGTCTCGCTGTTGCAACACCGCCAATTCGTCCGTCAACTGGCGAATTGACTTAAAAAAATGAATAAACGAATTGGCTCACTGCGGTTTCGGAAGGAAAGTGCTTCGAAACCGGCAACCATCCATACCGCCGAACCGTTATATCCAAAGCGAAAGATCGGACAATTAAACTTATGACACACTGAATTAAGAAATCTTAGAGCGGGTTCGGTGCGGCAATCAACGGCGCCTGCCTGCCGGGAAAGGCAGGGATTCTCGCATCGCCATTCCCCCGATAGTTATCGGGATCGCGGACAGGAACGCCCGCCTGAACGGACGGGCAGGTTCTCCGATCCCGAAAGCTTTCGGGACGCTCCGCAACATGCACTTGTTCAGTAACTGCAAGGTTAAGCCCAGAAAATTAATAGTTCATACGACAATTTTTAAATTCTAATGTATATTTGTAAAAAAAGACAATATGGACTTACAAACAAGAAAGCTCAAAGCAATTGAATATCTAATCGGACTTCGGGATGAAAAGATATTCAGTAAAATTGAATCAACTATTGTTGAAGTCAAAAAGCAACAGACCGTTCATCGAAATGTGAAAACACTATCTGTTGAACAATTAGTTGACAGAGCTAATAGGTCGAATAAAGATTACCTTTCTGGTAGATTCAAAACTCAGGAACAACTCGAAAAAGAATCAGAAAACTGGTAATCTTATGAAAATACTTTGGTCCGACTTTTCAGTTGAAATGCTTATAGAAATCTATAATTACTACACGGAAAAAGCAAGTATTACAATTGCCAGGAAAATTAGGACTGATATCTTGAACGCCACAAAGCAATTGAAAAAACATCCAACTTCTGGACAAATTGAATTTAATCTTGAAAAGTTGAATGAAGGCCATCGATTTTTAGTAAAAGGGAATTACAAGGTTATTTACAAAGAAATACCAGAAGGACTCCTTATTACTGACGTTTTCGACACAAGACAAGACCCAATAAAACTCAACGACGAAAAAAGAAAACCCAGCCCATAAAAAAGCTATATATTATGCGTGGTTAAGCGGATTATCCAACCGCAGTTCTT
>JBBRGJ010000176.1:0-6722 GCA_038240835.1 Bacteroidales bacterium
GGATATATGTACCGCGAAGAAAAGGTAGATATCGAAGATAGTGGCTGGCGATTTTTGGCCGGTACCGAAGATGAAGAATATGCAGAAGATCCAGCAAATGGGAAAATATTTGATTTAAACATCATCGCCCATCACGATCAAGCAATTATTCCTTATTTGGATAGCAAAATTGGAACGGAATTAGAACGCTCAGGATATGAGTTCGTTGAAATTCAAGATTGATAGCTTACGTCTAGTAAATAGTTATTATTTTAAGAAGTAGCCGAGTGGCTAAGTAGCCGAGTAGCGAAGCTAATCTCGCTTAGCGGTCACCCCGTTACTCCGTCACTCCGTTACCTCTTTTTAATAAATAAAACTACTTCCCCCAAAGAACTCTCTCAAGATGGATGTTGGCGGAATGTCTTTTTCGGATACTGTTTTAAAATAGGATAAAAATTTCAACAGTCTCACCGCTTCTGCATATTGAGCTTCGGTTTCGGGCACATCTCTTAAGAGTGGTTCTGCGTATAATTTCAGTATGCTTAGTTCGCAAAGTAGAGCTGAATTGAACATCATATCTGCTTGCTCTTGAAATGGGAAAATCCATTTTTCTTCTCCTTTACGAACACTCTGCCAACGTTTCATGGTCTCCAATGCGCTGTATCCTCTATATTTAAAATCGCGAACCATTCTGCGGATAAGTCTATTATCGGTGGTAGGAATTGGATTTTGTGTGTCGATGGCTATTTGAGTAAGTGCCGAAACAAACACTTTATATTTAAATTCGTTGCCAATCATGGCGGTAAGTTGTGGATTAAGTCCATGAATTCCTTCTAAAATCAAGATTGATTTCTCGTTCATTTTCACCACATTGCCATTGTATAGTTTTTTTCCTAAGGTAAAATCAAATGTGGGAATTTCGACACTATTTCCATTTAAAAGTTCTTGTAAGTGAGTGTTGAAAAGCTTGATATCAATGGCTTGCAAACATTCAAAATCATATTCACCATGCTCATCTTTTGGAGTTTGTTCTCTGTTTACAAAGTAATTGTCGATGGAAATTTGCAACGGTTTGTATCCCAATACTTCAAGTTGAACCGATAATCGTTTGCAAAAAGTAGTTTTCCCCGACGAGGATGGTCCACTAATCAACACCATTTTGATTTTATCTCTGTGGTGGATTTCATCGGCAATTGAGGCTACTTTTTTCTCGTGCAAAGCCTCCGAAACTTGAATCAGATTGGTGGTTTCTTTTCGCTCAATGGCTAAGTTTAAAGCACCTACATGGGGAACTCCAAGGATGGAAATCCATTTTTTGTGCTCCTGAAATACTTTAAATAATTTGCTTTGAGCATTGATGTGTGCCGTTTGGTTGGAGTTATGTCTCGAAGGAGGTTGTAAAAGCAGTCCTTGATGATAAATTTCTAAATTAAAGACATTTATATATCCTGTTGAAGGCACCAAATAACCATAATAGTAGTTAATATTTTCCTCTAATCGATAAACGGAAGTGTACAGTAAATTCCTAGATTTAAACAATACACATTTATCCATTAGATTATGCTCTCTGAAGAGTTCCAATGCATCGGTTGTCAACATCTGCTCTCTTTTGAAAGGGATGTTTGCCTCTACAATCTCTCTCATCTTTTGAAGGATTTCAGACGCCACTTCTTGGGTTAATGTTACTGGAAGATTTTCAATTTCGCAATATTTTCCACCAGAAATGGAATGTTGAATATTGAGAGTTGCATCTGGATAGAGTTTTTTAACGGCATGAAATAAGATAAAACTAAGCGACCGAAGATACATCTGAAATCCTGCATTGTGCGAAAAACTAAAAAACTCTATCTGTTTGGGCTTGAAAATTCGATAATTAAGCTCTTTTACTTTGTTGTTTACCAATGCTCCAACAATTGGAGTCTTTAAGTTGATATTTAACTCCTTTGCGATTTCGGCCAGACTGGTTCCAATGGGGAATTCTCTGCGAATTGGCGTTGGATTATTTGTGCAAATTATTTCAATCATACGATTCGTTCTGTATATTATGAATAGTTTTTTTTAGGATCTAACAAAGTTAGCCATTTCGAATGGGATTTCGAGAGATAATTCTACAAAGCCCATAAATTCACCATTTTCGTACCATGGCGATTGATAAATCATTTTTTTGATTCCATTTTTCTCAATGGTGTAGGCATTTATTTTAGGCTCGATGAGCATGCCTGCTAATTTTGATTTTGCAGGCTCTGGATGACAGTTCATCAGGTTCATTCCAATTAAGTTTTTCCCCCATTTCTCGAATGTCTTTTGAGATTTGTTGTTCATCTCTAAAATATTTCCCTCTTTATCGCATACGGTAATTGCAAACGGAAGTTCTACGGTCCAATTATTATTCATCTGTGTTGTATTTTATTATTGGATGATAAATTATTTAAATAGAATCCAAAAAATTTGCATTTCTTGGATTCTACTTAATCGATTTTTTCTTCAATATTTATTGTTAGTTCTGATTTAGAACCATCTAACTAATTCAATATCCTGACGATGTGCCAACTCTTTATGTTTCGCATACATGCGGAAAACATAATCGTACACTCCTGCATTTATAACAGGTACTTTACACGTATACGTCGCAATATTCTCCTCGAAAGTAATACACTCTAAGTCGAATTTTTTGAAAATATGATCTATTTTGTCATTTTTCTTTCTTGCTAATATTAGTTCTACGCCGATATCGTCGGGTGTTACACTAATTAAGTCAATTTGAATTACTGCATTAAAAAATTCGCCAATGTTTAGCGGGTGTTGTTCTGAATTCGGAACGGCAACATCTAATACTTCGATGGATTCCCAGATAGAGGTCATTTTCTTTTTCCAACGAGCAATTTCAAGGGCTAAATTGTTGTCATTGGCTGTTAATCGTTCGGTGCGGTCGAATAAAATGTTGTAAAACTTATCGTAATAATCGTCTAATTGACGTTTCATGGTAAACTCTGGAGATATTTGAGAAAAAGTATTTCTAACGTGTGATAACCAAATTGTTGGAATTTTTTCATCATTTAATTCATAGAAAGCAGGGGCTATCTCATCTTCAATTTTGTTATAGATGGTTTCGGCATCTAATAAATCCTGAAAATCGTTGTTTTCGTAAGTTACTTCCTCTTTTAGTGCCCAACCAGCACCAGGAACATACCCTTCGGCCCACCAGCCATCGAGTACACTAAAGTTTAATACTCCGTTCATAATCGCTTTTTCGCCACTGGTTCCAGAAGCTTCCAAAGGACGAGTAGGAGTGTTTAACCAGACATCGCAACCCGAAATTAAGTGTTTGGCAATCTCCATGTCGTAGTTTTCGATAAAGATGATTTTGCCTACAAACTCCTTCATTCTACTTACTTCAATGATCCTTTTGATCAAGTCCTGACCGGCTTTGTCATGAGGATGCGCTTTTCCAGCGTAAATAAACTGAACTGGGCGATTGGGATTGTTGATTAATAAAGATAATTTTTCTAAATCGCTAAAAAGCAAGTGCGCTCTTTTGTATGTGGCAAATCGACGAGCAAACCCGATGGTGAGCACATCTCCTCTCAAATTTTCGAGTGCTTCGAAGAGTAATTTCGGACTCTCCTGTCTGCGAGTCATGTCTTGGGTGATTCGAATTTTTAAATAATCGATCATCTCTTGTCTCAACTCGTTGCGAAGACTCCAAATCTCTTTGTCGGGAACGGTCTCTATTTTTGACCAATGGATAGGATTGGATTGATCGTTGAAGAAGTTCTCTCCAAAATATTGTCGGTGGAGTTTTTGCCACTTTTTATGCGTCCAAGTTGGATAGTGCACTCCATTTGTTACGTAACCAATGTGTAACTCCTCGGTGAAATATCCTTTGTAAAGATCTTGGAAAAGCTCTCTGGTGACTCTGCCGTGAATTTTGCTCACCGCATTTACCTCTTGCGAGAGTTTTACCGCCAATACGCTCATCGAAAAGCGCTCGCTTGGATTGTTCTCGTGCATTCTGCCCAAGTTCATAAACGTATCCCAACTGATGTTTAATTTTGTGCAATAGTTGGATAGATACGCTCTGAGCATGTCCTCCGAAAAGTAATCATGTCCTGCAGGAACGGGCGTGTGCGTAGTGAATAGCGATGATGCTTTGACAATTTCGGATGCTTGCGAAAAGGAGTAGTTGTATTGTTGCATTATGTTTTTGAGTCGCTCAATCACGGTAAAAGCAGCGTGTCCCTCGTTGCAGTGGTACAATGTTGGTTCCTCTTTTAAGCTATCTATCAGCAATATCCCACCAATTCCAAGCAAAATTTCTTGTTTCAGCCTATTTTCCCAATCCCCGCCGTACAGACTTGCGGTTATTTTTCGATCTGCTTCGTTGTTGTCTGCAAAATCGGTGTCGAGTAGGTACAATGGAATTCTGCCCACATCTACTCTCCATATTTTTGCAGATAGGGTTCTTCCTGGAAATGGAATTTTGATTTTTACCCATTCACCCTGTTCATCTCTCACTGCGTTGATGGGGAGGTGTGAGAATTTTTGTGGAAAATAGTTATTTATCTGATCGCCATTGTTGGAAATCTGTTGGCTGAAATATCCATAACGATACAGCAACCCTACTCCAATCATGTTTACATTGCTATCACTTGCTTGTTTTAGGTAATCACCTGCTAACATTCCCAATCCGCCAGAAAATATTTTCAGCGAGTCGTGCAACCCGTATTCCATGCTAAAATAGGCAATCTTTTCGCCATTCATTTCGTTCTTTTTGGCCATATAGTTTTCAAAATCACCATATACCTTGTTGAGCTTCGAAATGAACAGTGGATTGTTTTTTAGAACAGTGCAATCTTCTTCCGAAAGCGTTTCAATCATAGATATTGGATTTTGCTGATGCTGAATCCATAATTTTTCGTCGACCATTGCAAAGAGCTCATACGCTTCGTAATTCCAAGCCCACCAAAGATTAGTGGTAAGTTTTCTCAATGGTTTTAACTCTTCGGGAAGATTTACATTGATTAATATTTTTCGCCAGTCAGGTTCTACAAATTTTACTTGCTCGGTTAGTGTCTCTGCAATGCTAGTTTTTGTTTTGTATTGCTCAAAACGGTCCATTGTTTTCTCTAACGCAAACGTATAAGCTGCATGATAAATATCGATTATTTGGCACCAACCTGTTTTTTTGCTTATGGTAATTGCCTCTTGATGCAGATTTTCTCGCTCTTTGAGGCTCATTTTTGCATAATTGCAAATTATTTGTGCAAGTTCGTAAACAGTGTTTTCTGCATTGTTAAAATCTCGATCTATTACCTTAATGGCATCGTGTTTTTCTTTGAAATTTTCGTTTACCCACTCTCCAAATCCAGAACTGGATGTAGTGAGCGTGGGAATTCCTGTTCCAATACTCTCTTGCGAAGCATATCCCCAAGGTTCGTAAATGGAAGGAAATAATGTGAGGTCGAATCCTGGTAAAAGTTCGGCGTAAGAGGTGTTGAAAATTCCATCTTCGCCCGTTAGATAGGTGGGAACGTATATTACTTTTACTTTGTCTTCGGGTCTATTGTTCAGACCGTTTTCAGTCAGCGATTTAATGATTGGATTGGTGTCATAATCAAATATCCAATGCGTAAGATAGTCGTTTACTGCGGGTTCTGTGTATTCGCCGGTAAAGTTGAGGTCTAAATCTTGTCTAAATCCACAGGTGTTTGAAGGGGTGATGATGAATGCATAAATTTCACTTTTGCAAGTACTTTCGTTGTTTAACCGACCCAATGCACTTATAAATACATCGTAGCCTTTGTTTTTAAACTCATTCTGTCCGCCGGTATGAATAAAAATAGCATCTTTGGGAATCTCTCTCTTGAGGACACTCTTGGCTACTTTTGTCAATATATTCTTTGCAGTTTCTTTCTTCTCGTTGGTGATTTTAAACGTACTTTCAAATCCATTGGGTGTGATAAAATCTGCTTGCTTGTTGTAAAACTGTCCACTCTCTTTGTTGGTGATGTCGCTTACGGTGGTGTAACAATCGGCAAGTTGAGGTAGTAGCTTCTCAATTGAAAATCTAGCGGTTAACCCAAAAGAGATTGCATATCCTTCAGCTTCCTGACTGGTAATGGTAAGAGGGGATATCTCATTTTTAGCCAATTGTTTTCCTAAATTAGTGCCATGGGAAGTGTAAATAGTAGCCACTTGCGGCACTGCTTTTTTGATGTACATAATGCCTGCACCCGAGGTCCATTCGTTAAAATGTGCCACCACTTTGTCGTGAGCGTTGATGTTGAATTCCCAAAAATTTTCAATCACCTTGCCCGCAGCATAGCCAAACATGGCTGGTTCCAGAAAATCCCACTGAGCGTTGAGTGAGTCTAATTTGTAACTCTCCCAAAAGTCTTTTAAAATAGAATCTTTGTTGATGATAAACGAAGAGAAATCAACCAAGATTACGATGGGCTTGCCCGCTGTATTCCAGCGACCTATTCTTATTTTTAAGTTCGAACTTTTTGAATATGCTAACCAGTTCTTAAATAGTTTTTTGTCTTCAATGAAATCGGAGTTGTTTTTTTCGTCTTTCATTACATCTGGACCAATCATTATATAGTTGTCGCCAAATGTTTTGGTTAAGTTTTTTGCTTTTGAGGATAAAGCAGTGTGCATTCCACCTATTTTATTACACACTTCCCATCCAATTTCAAAAATATAATCGGGTTTATTCTTCATTTGTATCTTTTCCTTAATTT
>JBBRGJ010000177.1:0-6701 GCA_038240835.1 Bacteroidales bacterium
ACTCCTTACAACGCAGTTGAGAAGTGGCATGAAATTAAACCTGAGATATTCAATCAAAACCCATTGCAGTTTAAGAATAAAGTCGTACTATTGCAAAGTAATAAAGCAGGTTTACACCAACAACCTTGTGAAACTTGACATGTATCCTCTCATTATGGCTCTAATATTTCGTCAATTTCATTAATAATATTGTTCACTTCCAAGGCATTGTCTTTTAAACTTGCATATAACTCTCATACAACCAAATCCCAACCTTCCAAAAATCCAACTAAAATCGGCAGGCCAAATTTTCTAGTTGCCAAATTTATAAAAAAAATGGATAGAATATTTGTTTGGGGAAAAGTTTGTGGGAATTGTTGTTGATTTTGAATTGGGAAAGTGGATTTGGCAGGGGAATGTTTTGCGGCTTGGTACTGTTGCGGTTTTTGAAACACCTCCCTGTCAACCCGCTACAATCACTATAGCTATCGTGATAATTAAAAGCACTGAACTTACAAATTACTTTCTTCACCGCCATTGTATTAAGCCTTGCTGATATCGGCTGGCAATTATATCATTTTTAATTCATAATTTGTGCTTCTTCCCCCGGCTTCTTCTTTTTGTAAAATATCCTTGGCTATTAAATCATTTATATCCCTAATAGCCGTGTCTTTTGAACATTTTGTAATTTTTGCCCATTTCAACGAAGTTAATTTCCCTTCAAATCCATCTAATAATTTATTGATAAGTTTTTTCTGTCGCTCGTTTACGATAATTTTTGAATGTTTATTCCAATAATTTGCTTTTGATAAAACATGTGATAAAGAAATCTCTGTCGAATTTAGTGCATTTATTAAGCAACCAAGAAACCATTTTATCCATTCTGTAATATCAAGATCTCCTTTTTGTGTTTTTTCTAGTATTTCATAGTATTTTTTTCTCTCTATTCTTATTTGAGCAGACATACTATAAAATCTTTGTGTGCTTTTATCTGATTGAGCTAACAACATATCTGTTAATGCTCTTGTTATTCTTCCATTTCCATCTTGAAAAGGATGTATTGTAACGAACCAAAGGTGTGCAATAGCTGCCTTTATAACCAAATCAAGGTCATTTTTTTTGTTAAACCATTCTAAAAAATGATTCATTTCATTGTCAATTAAATCAGCATCTGGAGCCTGAAAATGGACTTTCTCTTTATCCATTACTCCTGAAACAACTTGCATTTTCCCTGTTGTATCTTTGCGCCAATCTGCAACAGTTATTTTAAAAATTCCACTTCTGCCCATCGGAAATAATGCTGCATGCCAATCAAAAAGTCTATCTGCTGTTAATGGTTTGAAGCAATTATGTGTTGCATCTATCATCATTTCAACCATCCCGTCAACATTCCTGTCAGACACAATAGAACCAGCTAATTCCATTCCTAATCTTTGGGCAATTGAAGAACGAACATGCTCAGGATTTAAAATCTCACCTTCAATTTCCGCCGATTTTAAAACATCTAATGTTAAAGTGTTAAGTGATGCTTCGTTTCTTAAATCAAATCCTAGAGATTCCATTCTGCCCCTTAAGTGTCCTTGCAAATTTCTTGCTTCACTTAGTAAGTTCACAAACTCGTTACTTCTCCAAGTAAACTCGGGCCAATTGGCTTTTTGATGTATATAATTGCTCATTCGTTGTGATATTTGCAGCGAATATACGGTTTATTCGTTGCAATAACAAATATTCGTTGCATTATGTGCATCAAATAACGTGATTATTCGTTGCAGGATTGTTTTTTTTGCTTGCTGGTGAGGTTTTGCAACTAAAAGAAGTTGGCGACTTTTACCACAACTGTTTATACGAAGAATGAAATTTTGCTTAACCACAAAACTGTCATACTGAGACTTTATCCAAAAATTTTTGGAAATAAAGGGTTGATGACAGTGAGGAAATTCACCAATATTTGCAACTAAATACAAACAGTGTTGTCGTGCTCCTTTAACGGTCATACTGAGCCCTCCTTTTGAGGATAAACCTGTCGAAGTATACATAGTATAAACTTTTGAAGTCCTTCCCTTCGATGCCTCAGGGCAGGCTTTAAACTCAGGGTGACCAGAAAAGAAGCAATATTCCAATTCTGTCATTGGTAAGCACTCTTCCCCTTCAGTTTGACTGGTGTGGGAGTTTGCTCGATTGTGCCTTCGTGCCTTTTAATTTCTAATAAATTTTCTTTGATAAATTTTCCCATCTTTTCCGTCAATTTTTATGAGATATACCCCTTCATTAAACATGCTGAAGTCCGCTACAATAGCCTTGTCAGAAAAAGCGGTTTCTACATAAATTTCCTGACCAAGAGTATTGTAGAAGAAAATATTGTTTTTCGAATAGTTTTGATTATTGATTGAAATGGTCAGTTTTCCTGAGCATGGATTTGGATAAACATGTATCTCAGAATCTATTGAAAGATTGTTTGTAGAAAGAGTGGTGCAATTTATTGCAGTACTTATTTGCTCAGAAAAAACTCCACCTGAAACACTCCAATTGTGCCAAGTTCCTCCAGTGCCTGATTGCCATGTATTTAAATTAAAGGAATTGCTTCCTGAACTGTCTCCTTTAATTTGATATGCTTTTAAAGCTAATCCTTCCAAATTCCAAGTTAGAGGATTTCCGGGTGAACAGTTCTCTGGTGTTTGAACTGAAAGCTCACAATTTGACTGAATAAAATAGGCATTATCATCATTCTCAGGATAAGAACCAAAAACCCTCGCTATTCCATTCGTGTCAATACATACCGCTGTATATTCGTCACAAGCAATAGCTTTACCCGAAACTCCATAGTCAGTAAGAATTCTGGCCAGAAATGTTACTAGCCTTCCTTTTCTGTCTGGGTTGTCAAAATGAGTATCAGTTATTGTATTATACAAAAAATCGTTTTTAATAAACGCTGATGAATCTACGGTTACAAGATTGTTGTAAGGATTGGTCAAGGCAGTTGTAGAGGTAACACTTCCGTTTTGTGCAGAAAAATAATATTGACCCTGTATTGCCATTCCAGCACTTGTACCACCAATAACTATATTTTTTTGTTTAATAGCATTGTTTATTTCACTGGCGACTGGTGTGTTTCGCCAGTAGCTCAAATATGTCCATTGATCACCGCCAGCGAACCAAATTGCTTCGGCTTGTTGAATTTTTTGAATGACGTATGGATCGCTGCTTGCCAAAACGTTATTGCATACAATGGTTTCAACTGAATTTACCGAAATGCCTAAACCAGAATACAAATATGAATTATAACCATTAGAACCAGTTGCTCTTAATACAAGTATGTCTCCTCCATTTGCTCTTTGAAGAAACCATTTCATGGCATTGTCATTCTCTGTTGCCCCTCCCATTAGACATACTCCTCCAGAAGGATTGGTCACCATGTCTATGGAACTACCAGTTAAATAAGAAGTATAACTCTGCCCGAAACCAAGATATGGAATGAGCGTTAAGAGATAAATTATAATTTTATTCATTTTTACAATATTATGTTGTTAGTGTTTATCGTTTTTGACCAATCAATACCCGATTTTTGAGTAAATTTTAGGGAAAATGCAAGGCTAGTTTTTTTAAAATTATACATCGTTATCCTCTCTCAATTCTTTAGCACTCTCTAAATTTTTAAAATTTTGTTTACTTACAATTTTAGCTCCCGATTTTTTTTCTAATTCTTTCCTTGCATTTCCTGCTATAGTTCCTCCTGCTTTGGCTGCTTTGTGATTTTCTATAAAACCTGTGGCGTTTTTGTTTTTTGCAATTTCAGTTGTAGATGCTTCGCCAAGCATAGTGAAAATCAATTCCAAATCGGTCATGTGGTCACGTAGATTTTCGTTGGCTTTGGTTAAACCTTTGAGATTTTTATACTCACTCGGAATTATGCCAAAGGTGGCTTTGCTTATTTCGGCTGTTAAAATGGAGTACTCTTTGCCCTCTTTTACGCCACGTTGTTTCCATTCGTTGGTTAGTTCATCACGAACTTGTATGCCTCTAATTCTTTTTTCTATCCATTGGTCGCTGTATCCTTTGGCTTTGTAAGTTGCTCTTATGCGTGCTTGAGCCAATTCGGGATTTTCTATTTCGGCAATGCGATCTGCACCTACTTTTGCCAACCATTGCTTGAAAGGTTCTGCTTTTGGCGATGGAATGGATTGAATAATTCTCAATAGACCTTGTTTTGTCGCACAATCAATTGCATATTTTTTGCCATCGGTAGCTATTAATTTCAGTTGTCGACAAATTGTCGATAACTCAAAACCTGAAACTTTTTCACGTTTTTTCATTCTGTACCAATAATCTTTTGGGTCGGTGCTATCTGTTAATGCTGCTATAACATCTACCACAGCAAAATACCATTCTTGTTCTTCTTCGTTCCAATCGGAACGAATTTGTTTGCTTTCAAATAATTTTATGTTCGCCATAAGTAGTACTTTTTTTAGTTTTAATTAAATGTTGCAGTCATTTTCAAATGTGCGATTTTATTGCACTCATTTTCTGGATCATTATAAAATTGAGCTAAAATATTTCTTCTTTGCCATCCATCTAATAACCATCTAGTGGTATTGTTGCCGTTTCTTTCAATATTCAAAATAGTAACACCAATTGGATATTCCTTAAAAATACTTATACATAATTCAAAGTTTTTTTTATTGTCCCAAGTTTGTTTTCTTTGAAAACGAGGTAGCTTAATATTCGAATCTTCTACAAAAGTTTTTAATGTTTCTGGTCTAATTTCGTACATTTTTTTTTTATTACGGCTAACGGCTGAAGCTGCTAAATGTGGCGGATTGCGTGGCTGTCAAACTACACAAAAGTTCGAGCGGGTGAATAACCTTCAAAATTAATACTTATACCGCCATTTTTCATAGCCTTTGTGTCCCCCACATGTGCAACTCGCACTTGTTGTAAACTCGTTGAAAAAATCAAAAATACAATTTTATTTTCAATTAGCAAAAACAATAGGTTTCACTTAATCTGATTAGGCGTAGACCAAGATCATATGCAGAACAAGAAAAGGTGGCTGGGCTGTTGCTCACCAGCGAAGCTAATACAAATACCGCTAGGTTATAAATACCAGATGAGTAAAGCCCAATTCTTGGTACGACAATTACCTTAGAACGTTTGAGAAAGAGAGGTTACGAAGCAATTTCCCCGTTAGTTTGACTGGTGGGG
This sequence comes from Bacteroidales bacterium, assembly GCA_038240835.1. GTDB lineage: Bacteria > Bacteroidota > Bacteroidia > Bacteroidales > WCHB1-69 > JBAXTE01. The sequence continues at coordinate 5,179 of JBBRGJ010000177.1, forward strand.
GAGTTTACTCGATTATGCCTTCGATATTCTTTTCGTGACATGATTTGTATGTCCATTTTTCTTCTAGTTTTTTACTATTCGGCATTATCTGGCAAACTTTATTCATTCCAACCGACTGATAAACAGTCTGTTTATCAGTTTTAAATCCTTAATCCGGCAAAGTCCGGCAGCTATCAATTTTGTTCAAGCCAATAGGCTATCCGGCAGTATCCGGCAATTTTTGGCGCTTATGTTATTTTATAACTCATTGTTTTTCAATATTTTTCAAATCACACACTTGTTCTATCCGGCATTATTCGGCAGTTTTTTACTGGTTTTTAAATACTTTGTTTGTGGACCGTCTCCAATTTTTTTGAGCCACCCACCTTCGGTTAGTTTTTGAAGGTCTGTTCTTGCAGTCCTTTCTTTTACTTTATCTTTAAAAAACTCCATATAATCTTCACGACCAAAAAGAGCTTTGTTTGCTGTATCTAAAAGGAACTGATACATTCTTTCATTTACAATAATTTCTTCTTTTATGCCAAACAAAGTAAGTTTTGTATATCCGCTTTGAAAAGTCCATTCAGGAGATTTTAAACCCAATTCATCAAATTGCTTTTTAATGAGTGAAAGGCCACGTCCTAATTTTTCCATTTTCCCTCTAAGGAAAAACATATGAGCAATAGTGGGGTTTCGTAAAACTGAATGGTGCGATTCAATTCTATTTTTCTTGGTAATAATATCAGATGGAATTTCACCCGAGTTAATTATCTCGATTTTGTCTTTATGAATATTGATTGTTATTTCTCCTGACATATCGCCATAGTCACGATGCACCATCGCATTTACAATAGCTTCATCTAAGGCCGCAAATGGATATTTTTCACGGTCAGTTCTTAAAGGACTATCTTGGTGAAACTCACTTACAATTGGATTGTTTTTCTTGAAGTAATCCATCACTCTTTTGAAAGAAACAAAAAGATTATCTTCAATTATTTCAATGTCGCTGAAATTATCGCCAGTAGCACCCTCGGGCATATTGGTAATGCGTATTCTACATTGAGTAAAAAACTTAGTTGGTTCATTTCCATAGAGAATTACTGCTCCGTTTTTCACTGCGGTATAATCAATCAATTGAAAATAACTCAAAAAATCTTTTGAACTTTCGGGTAATGACTTAGATTTTCCAAGTTTATTAGCAGCAGCGATTGTAGCAGATATTTCATTTTCATTTAAATCACTGTATTTCGCATCAACGGTTGTAAGCTTTTCCCAACTTGAAGTATATTGATTTGATGACCTTAAAATTAAACTCACATCATCTGGACTAGCTTCTAAAGTTTGACTACCTTTTCTTATGAAATATTTTTTCTGATATGAATAAGGTTGTCTTGAACCTTTTAATACATTCAATAGAACTAAAGATTTTTCATCTACAGTTTCTAATTGTACATATACCAGCGGCTGCGGAAAAATATTCTCTAAAGCATTTTGTTTTAGTTCGTTTACTCGTTGTTCAGTAATGTCTGGCAATCCAATAACTT
>JBBRGJ010000178.1:0-6679 GCA_038240835.1 Bacteroidales bacterium
GCGCACTCATCACTTCTTCTTCTTCTTATTCTTCATTCAACCCGCTTCGCGGCTCTGCGTCCTCAACTTTTGTTTTCTCTCTGCGACCTCTGCGGTTATTTTTTCTTCTTCTTTAGATTCGCTTTGCGCACTCATCACTTCTTCTTCTTCTTATTCTTCATTCAACCCGCTTCGCGGCTCTGCGTCCTCAACTTTTGTTTTCTCTCTGCGACCTCTGCGGTTATTTTTTCTTCTTCTTTAGATTCGCTTCGCGCACTCATCACTCATCACTCATCATTTCTTCTTCTCACCCTTTGGTCACTGAGCCTGTCGAAGTGCCCCTACTTCACCAAAAGCATCTCTCCATTGCTTTCAATTACCTGTTTTTTCCAAGTGTCGTTGTAACCGGGTTGTTTTGGATTGGATGGAAATCCGTGGATATTACGTTTGAAAGTGCCATTTTCTTCTTGTTTTACGTTTCCATCGATGTATTTTACCAATAAAAATTCAAAAAGTTTATTCCATTTAGCAACTACGTTGAACGCTCTTTGGGAAGTAATGCTGGTTAGAAATTCGCGAGCTTGATCTGGATTTGTTTTCCAAAGGTCTTGTGCTTTTTTATCATATTCAGCTACTTCGCCAATAAAATTGTCTTCCATCTCTTTTTGAAGTTTTTTTACATCTGGAATCATGAGATTGTAGCGGAGGTAGCAGAAGTTTGCCACTTTGTTAAACGTCCAAAAAGCAGCATCTGGAGAGTATGTGAGCATATCGCCATTCCCTTCGGCATAACTTTTTGGAATCTTTGTAATCCCACAATAAAATGGAACATACACCGTGGAGGAAGCATCGTCTACGCCAAACCAGTTAATTCCTCCAATTGGATCGGGTAGCCAATTTCGCATCTGTGCAATAAACGAAAAACCAGTCTGTTGCGTTGCCGTTGCCCGTTCGTTGAGGTACTCTTTTCCATTCTGTTTAAATGTAAGTGGTCGCCAACGATACGGAAGTTCAAACGAGCCTGCGCCAGCATCTTTGGTCATATCAAACGGAGTTCCTTCTAAATGATCGCGTTTGAAACTCATTAAATCGGCAGGAGTTAGCTTGCGATTTGGTTTGATGTAAAGAGGCATTCTATGTTTTAAGTTTTTGCCACTTACATAATCCAAATATTCATTCATGTTGTCATTCACATCTTTAAACATGCTCCAAACTCTCATTTCGCAATAGCGAGCACCATCAAAAGTGATGGGATTGTAGGTGTCGGAAAAACTAAATTCAGCATCTTTTCCACTGAAAAGTTTTTTGTCGCGGGCATATTTAATCACATCGTGTGCATATACTACCTCGATGTTTGGGTTGTTTATTTTACTCCAATTTTTAGAAGAGATCGACGTTTTTCCATTGTCAAGTGCAAAAGTAGTAATACGAGCTTGGTTGGCATGTGCCGAAATGTATCCGTCGGGAATGCGAATGGCTACCCAGACAGCACCTTTGTTCTTGTTGACCATGGTTTTTGTTTTTGGATCTAATACCATTTCAGTCCCTTTTCCTACAATTTCCATAATCCAAACTTCGTTAGGATCTCCGATTGAAAAAGATTCTCCACCGCCGTAATATCCATATTTTTCGACCAATTCGCCAATTACTTTTATCGCTTCTCTGGCAGTTTTTGCTCGGTCCATGGCCAAAAACATCAAACTTCCATAATCAATTCTTCCGGTAGAATCTTCTAATTGGTGCAATCCGCCAAAAGTAGTCTCTCCAATGCTTACTTGGTGTTCGTTCATAAACCCAATTACGTTGTAAGTCTGTTTCGCTTGAGGAATCTCTCCTAAAAATTTATTAGAACCTCTGTCGTACAATTTTACCATGGTGCCATCGGCCCAAACTCCACCTTTGCGCCAGTACAACTCGCCATAGCGGACATGAGAATCGGCGGCATAACTAATCATCGTACTTCCATCGGCAGATGCTCCCTTGGTGACTAAATAACTGGTGCACGATATTCCAACTTTTGATAGGGATAATGCGACTAACAATACTAAGAGTTTGATTTTCATTTTTTATAAGATTAAATTTTTCTAAAATTAATTATTTTTGGGGAATTGGACTATTTTTTTTATTCAAAAGCGTAAATAAATACTTAGAAATCCAGTAAATTGGAATGCACGTAATTAAACCTGCAAACACATCAACTACATAGTGCGCTTTGATATAAACGGTAGAAAATATCAAAAGCAAAGCAATTGGAATCATAATGTTGAATGCTCGTTTTGAATATTTTCGGGTGATGAACAAAAAAATCAGCGTCATTCCTACATGTGAACTTGGGAATGCTCCGGTGGGTTTCTCTCCAAACTGTTGAACTAGTAATAACCCTTTTTGAAAGATGTATCCACTTTGCACATCTCTCAATGTCTCGGGAAGCCAAAATTGAGGACCTACCACTGGAAAAAGAATAAATATCCAATAATAGATAAAAAAGGAAGTCAACACAATAAATACCGATTTGATAGCATCCTCTCTTTTTTTGATAAAAACAACTGCAAATGTAGCTAAGTTGAGAAAGAAATAGGAGAAATAACCAAAATTTAAAATTTCGGAAACCCATCGGTTTGGGAAAGCTTTGCAGAATTCTACACTCGGTTGAAATCCAAATATTAGTTGATCGATGTGGTAAAATATCTCGTCAAAAGGAATAAATAAAACTCTGTTTAACTGGTATGTCTCTCCGTACCAGTAGGATAGGAGGATAATCCCATACAGATGTCTGCTTAAATCTGAAAGCAATGAAGGACGGTTTTTGTGCCAAATTGCAATTCCAGTTACCACTGATAAAATCACAAATCTGTTGATTAATAACAATCCTGCTTGATCGATTTTTGAATAGAAAAATAAAATCCACAAAGCAGTGCTCACTGCGTAGAGATAAGTGATTTTGTCAATAGGCGATAAAATATTGATTATTTTAGCCAACCTTGTTCTTTGTACCATAATATAGTTTCATCTACGCCTCTTTCGAGGTCGTATTCCGGTTCAAAATTAAAATCTGTTTTTAATGGAGTAGTCTCACAAATCCAATTTGTGGCTTTTAATATCCCTAATTTATCGTTGTTCAACGTCGGATTTTTTCCTGTAATTTTCCCTATTATATCGTTGATATTTGCAATAAAAGCAACCAAAAACAGCGGTACAGTAATGCTAAACGTCGATTTTTTAAGCGATTTTTTTATCAATCGGTAAAAATCATGGGTGTAATACCACTTAGACTCCGACAAAAAATAACTGCTGTTTTTAATATCTGCTTCGATGGCTAGATAATAAATCCGAACTAAATCGGCCACAAAAATAAATGTTAAATGCTGATTTTTTGATCCAATGTACCCCTCAAATTTATTATTTATCATTTTGAAAACGGTAAGATAATCCTTCTCTCTCGGACCATATACGCCAGTAGGTCGCATTATAATGCAGTTTAACGACGGAATACTACGAAGGTATTGTTCTGCCTCGAGTTTGCTTTTTCCGTATAAATTAATGGGGTTTGGAGTTTGACTTAGTAGAACTGGTTCGGTGGTATTCTCTTTTCCTGGTCCGTAAGCAGCCAAGCTGCTTGTGAAAATAAATTTTTCGGGATTATTATCGGTTTCTAGGAGTACATCCACAAAGTTTTTAGTATTTACAAAGTTGATGTTTCTATAATCTTCATCACGCGGAGCTTTGGTGCAACCTGCATTGTGTATGATAATGTCAAATTTTCCAAACTCTTGATTAAAAGAGGTGATTTGCTCTTTCAATTCTGTTTTATCTTCAAAATTTAATACAATAAAGTGGATGTTTGGATCTTGAAGGTATTTCTTGCTGCTTGATTTTCTCATCCCAGCCCAAACTTCGTATCCTAAATCAACTCCTTTTTGACATAAGAAACTGCCAATGAAGCCACTGGCGCCTGTAATCAAAATTTTCTTTCCCATTTGGTGTTATTTAATGTTGTGAAAAAAAAGCCGAAGCATTAATCTACGGCTTATTTTGTTTCTTAATACTTTGATATTCGTTTTAGTCTATTCTTTATCAGCGTTTTTAATTAGGAACAATTAAGTAAGTTTATCGAACCTAAGAAATTGACAACTAATTGATTGCTTTAATATAACAACGTCGAGTAATGTGCTGGCGCGAATCAAAATGCTGCCATAAATTAAGCGCTTTGCTGTTGTCCTCTAACTGAGGATTGGAAAGTGCCCATTTTACTTTCTTTTTGATAAAGTTTTCGCACATAAAGTTGAAATATACCGAAGGAACTCCTTTGTTGTGATACTCAGGATCCACACCATTGATGTACATATCTACCATTTCATTCGATTTCAACGCTCTGTATAGGTAAATAAATCCAAAAGGAAAAAGTTTTCCTTTGCATTTTTGAAGTGCTTTTGTCAACGAGGGTAATGCTACGCCAAAACCTACTACATCGTTTGCTTCGTTTAATACCACACCAACAAATTCGGGACGAACAAAGCTAAAATACGCTTTTACCAACATGTTAATTTGCTTTTCACTCAAAGGAACAAATCCATATAAATCTTTAAAACATTTATTCAATGTTTCAAAAATTGGTTTAGCATACGGTAAAAACTCTTTGGTCTTTTTTACTTCCAATACATGAAGTTTGAATTTATGTTGAACCAAAACCGAAAATCTCGAAATTTTTTCAGGAACTACGTCTGGAATTGGAAATAGAGATTGCACCCAATCTACATCTTTCTCATATCCCAAAGCTTCCACACGATTTTGATAGTAGGCGTGGTTGTAATAAGAAGCAATAGAGCCAAGTTCTTCAAAACCTTTAATCAACAATCCTTCTTTGTCCATATCGGTAAATCCAAGAGGACCGTGAATGGTATCTAATCCTTTTTCTTTTCCCCAGTTGGAGACTGCATCCAGAAGTAATTTTGGAACTTCTGCATCATCAATAAAATCAAACCAGCCAAAACGGATGCGTTTTTCGCTCCAAATTTCATTGGCTTTGTTGTTGATAATTCCAGCAATTCTTCCTACAATTTTATCGCCATCGTAAGCAAGCCAATAACGAGCTTCGCAATATTCAAATGCTGGATTTTTGTCCCAATGCAACGTGTCCATTTCGTCAAAGAAAATAGGTGGGCACCAAAATTTATTGCCTTTATATAAATCGTAAGCAAAATTAATAAAGTGTTTTAACTCCTTTTTTGTCTTAACCTCTTTGAGCTGGATATTCATGTTGTTTATGAATTAAATGATTTCTAAAAGTTTTGCAAATTTAATAATCTTTTCACAAGCTTCGTCTATTTGAGCATCGGTATGCGTTGCCATTAAAGAAAAACGAATCATTGTGTCATTGTCTGGAACGGCAGGAGCAATTACTGGATTTACAAAAATCCCATTGTCGAACAGCAATTTTGTCATCAAAAATGTTTTCTCATTGTTGCGGATAAATATTGGAATAATTGGTGTAATGGTTTCTCCTAAGTGAAAACCAGCGGATGTTAGATGATTATATGCACGGTGTGTATTTGCCCACAATTTATCAATTCGCTCTGGCTCTTGTTCTATAATGTCTAAAGCGGCTATTACACTTGCAGCAGATGCTGGCGTAATACTCGCACTGAAGATGAGCGAACGAGAATTGTGTTTTAAATAATTGATAGTCGTTGCATCCCCAGCAATAAATCCACCCAACGATGCAAGAGATTTACTGAATGTGCCCATGATGATGTCGATATCTTTGGTAAGATTAAAATGAGATGCAGTACCTGCTCCATTTTGGCCTATCACTCCTAATGAGTGTGCCTCATCTACCATTATGTTTGCATCATATTTCTTCGCCAATTCAACAATGCCAGGCAAGTTTGCAATATCACCCTCCATGCTGAAAATCCCATCTACAATAATTAGTTTTAGTTTGTCGGGAGCACACAATTTCAACTTCTGCTCCAACGAATCCATGTTATTGTGCTCATATTTCATGGTCTTTGCAAACGAAAGTCGGCAACCTTCAATGATAGAAGCATGGTTTAAATTGTCAATAAGGATATAATCTGTTCTGCCTGTAATGGTTGGAATTACTCCCTGATTTGCTTGATAACCAGTGCTGTAAACAATCGACTCTTCTTTGCCAACATATTTTGCTAATCTAGTTTCTAGCTCTATATGGATGTCTAAAGTGCCATTTAAAAAACGTGAACCAGCACATCCTGATCCGTATTTTTGTGTGGCTAATATTCCAGCTTCTTTGATCTTTGGATGATTGGTTAGCCCTAGGTAACTGTTGGATCCAAACATAAGTACCTTTTTGCCGTTGACAATAACTTCGGTGTCTTGATCGGATTCAATTACTCTAAAAAAAGGATAAACACCCGCCTTTTTCATTTCCTGAGGCGCTGTGTATACTGAGGTGCGTTGATTAAGAATGTTCATATAAGATAATTACTATTTAAGTTTACAAATTTATTAAATTTTGGAATCATTTTCGACTTATTTGGATAGGTGGTCTAATTATTAAATTCAATTTTATACCTATTTTATTTATAGATGTTTTAATTTACAGATAGTTGAGTGAATTTTGGACCGTTATATTTAATGACATTAAATTGCCAATTAACTATTTTTAACAACTTAGTTTAGATTTAAAATCAACTATTTGATCAATTTGTCAGATTCTCCT
>JBBRGJ010000179.1:0-6585 GCA_038240835.1 Bacteroidales bacterium
CCGCAGGCTTGCATGCCCTTGATATAGGGTATTCTAAGGGGTTTTTAGACAGTTTGACGGTTTGCAGCTACCCGAAGGGCGGGAATTTTACCACAAAACTTCATTCGGAGAACTGAACTTTCGGCTTGCACAAATGTGTCTGCGAAGCAAGAAACCCCGCCTTTTGGGTAGGTGCTGTTAGCAGAGGTTTTTTCTGTTAAATTATAATGGCAAATCTCCATTGTCGATATTGTTAAATAAACTTTCATCAGTGTCGTCAAAGTAACTTGCTTTCCGAGTTCTTCTATGTTTTTCTGCGGTGAATTGAATTCCAATTTCTTTGTCTTCTTGATTAAGGAAGTAGTCGTGATTGAATGAATAGATTTCAATTCTATCATCTAAAATTACATGAAGATGATTTTCATAGTTCATTGACCTTGGATATACTCGCCAACGTGTAATTGGCCCAGGTATAGTCAAATATTTTCCGTCACTTTGGATTACAACCAAAGCATTCTCGCATTCAACTATGTTACCAAAATATGTTGTACCTCCGTTTATTACTTTCCCTTTCCAAGCATGAAGGTCAACGTTTTTTAAACGAGTAAATGTTTCTTCACCCTTTTCTATGTTTGCATAATTGTTATACTTAATTATTTCAAACCCACCATCTGTAGCCTTGTATAATTTGTCCTCAATTCCCCAACTTATAAAGTGTTGATTGTTTTTTGTATTGAATATTTTTTTATCATTAATACTTGAATCAAAATCTCTAAGAGGCTTATCCTTTAGGTTTTTGTCCTTGGTTACATTCCACTTGAACAATGCCAAGAATGAGTTGTCAATTAATGATGTATTATAAATATTCAGATACGAGTAATTAGAAAAGGATGAATGATTTTTACTGATTTGAAAAATTGGGCTTTTTTCTTCCATTCTTTCAAGGTTGCTTGGTAAATTATTCGCCATATTAAGTTCAAACAAGCCTTCGCTGCCACCTGAAAGTGCCAATTGAGGATATTTGTTTGCTTTAATTGAAAGCAGATTGCAGTCCCAAAGTTTAGAAGGTCTTGAACTTACAGGAAATTTCTCTGATTTTGCTCTATGCGCTGAACCAGAAAAAAGACCTTTTTCATGAATAAAATATAACTTGTTGCTATAAATTTCTGTATCGGTTGGGAGTATTCCTGTAGGAGTTTCTTGTTGCCCAAAAAGAAATTTTTCTAATTGCTTTTCTGTCAATTGATAAACTGGCTTTTCTATTTGGGTAAACTTATTAAGTAGTAATTTTTTAAAATCAATGTCCTTAAAAAGTTCAATAAGTGATGTTTTATACAAATAATTTCCATCCAAAAAACAGAAAGTCATTGCAATTTTATCGTTGTCTTTTTTAATAAAAGACTGAACTATTTTATTCCAATTATAGACTTTCAAATCACCTTCAAATGTCCATAGGTATAATCTGCCACGATAAATCTGGCAGTCATAATAGTCCCCTTTTAATGTTATTTTTATAGGTTGCATGATTGTCCAAGTCTAATTTTACTCATTTTTGATTTTGTTAAGTAACCGCTATTTACCCAAACTTTTAATATATTGGTTGCAGGTCTATCTTGTGCCTTGTTCATATGGTCAGCAGGATAACCATGCCATACATTTGTATTTGTACCATCTACGAATTTAGCCAATTTTAATTCTTGTCTGCTATTGTTTTGCCCAACTGCTTGCAACACTCCACCAAGAAGTTTAATACCCCAAGCTTCTGTGTCAGTTTTCCAATTACCATTTAATGCTTGAATAAAACACTCAACCTCTTCTTCAAATGTTATCCTCCAAATGCTTTTGTTTGGATTTCCTCTTCGCCTATGTTGGGATGAAATTATATAATTCCCTGTCGTCTGTAGGGTTAAATCAATTTCTGTGTCTGCTATATATGGCATTTCTTATTGTTGTTATGTGTCGTTTTTAAAATCTCTGCCAACTAATTTATAAAAACGGAAAACCCGTTCTTAGCCATTCAAATGCACCCGGCTTTGCACGGTTTAGTTCCATTTTGAGTATGACAAATATATAAATTTTTTAAATGCAATTCACTAAAAAATTAAGTTATTTTTATAAAAAATGTATTATAAGTGGATTAAAATTATAAAACGATACATTTACAGAGTTTTACAACTAATCTCAATCTTTTACTTTGCCGAAAAAGGTATGAATAACGATTCCGGAAACGATCAAAAAGAGGCCGACAAAGGAGGACCATAAAATGGTCTCTTTTAAAATAAGGGAGATGATGAGTAGGGATAAAAAGGGAGATAAAAAGACAAATTTGCTCACAACGGCAGTATTGGATGCTTTTAATAGTGCATATTGCCACATAATAAAGGGAATGCTCATTTCGAACAAACCTACATACGAGGACGATAATAACGCATTTGTCGAAAAGGTAACCGTAGAGCCTGTTATTATAAAAAGCACCACAGAAGCGATAAAACCTACACCAAACGAGATCCAAAGTTGCACAATCGTATCTACTTTGTTGCGCATATTTAAAATCCAGTAACTTGCCCAAATGGCTGAACTACCAACGGCTAAGGCAACGCCCAATAAATTGGAGAATTTTACATCAAATATACTTCCTTTGGTAGCAATCACGATGACGCCGATGAACGAAAATGCCACTGAAATAAAGTCGAATTTGGTGAAAATCTGTTTCAAAAAGAAAAACGATAATACCACTAAAACAATGGGCCACGTGTAATTCAAAATCATAGCCTCGTTGGCCGGGAGCAATGAATAGGCTTTAAATAAAATGAAATAATAAGCAAATGGGTTGACTAATCCTTTAAATATCAAACTTTTATAATCTCGTTTGGTGATGGTATTGAGAAAAACAAAACGCTTTTTGAACCACATTATCAACGTTAAGATGATAAAAGAGAAACCCGTTGAATAAGTCAACAGCTGAATAAAGTCGAGCTCATCCAAAGCAATATTAAACGCTGTGGCCACAGTAGACCACATTAATACAGCGATAAGGGCATAACCAATGGCTACAGAGTTGTTGTTCTTCGGGTTCATTGTATAAAATAAGTAACAAAGGTATTAAAAAACCTTTACGAGAAGTTCCGATGTCGTTTTTTAAAGATAAATTTGCTTACTTTTGCAATCTAATATGGTTAGAATCAAATGCAATACGTAGTCAAAATCAAAAATTGAGTACCTATTGAGGAAAAGAAGGAGAAAAGATGACATTTAAATCAAATAAGCTAAAATTTATATCCATTATTGGGCTGATTATCTTTTTAAGCACATCTTGTTACAACGATGAGGATGAAGTATTTAGCCCAAAACCTAAAGCTTACCTAAGAATCGAATTACCGGTTCCCTCCTACCAAAAATTTGATACGCTGTATCCTTTCTCTTTTGAGTATTCTACACACTCGAAAATATCTCCCGACCAAAGTAAAAATAGCGAACCATACTGGATAAATATCGAATATCCAGAATATGGAGCCATGGTTTATTTAAGCTACAAAAAGGTAAATAACAATTTATCTAAATACAAAAAAGATGCTATTGAGTTTGCTAACAAGCACTTACAATTGGCAGATGACATTGTAGAGTCAGATGTTTACGATCCCGCCGTTCCAGTAATTGGAAAAATATTCGAAATTAAAGGCATCAACGTAGCTTGTCCATACCAATTTTGGGTTTCGGATAGTACTTCTAAATTTTTGAGAGGTGCTTTATACTTTGATTCAAAACCAAACAACGATTCTTTAGCTCCAATTATAACTTACATTCAAAATGACATGTTGCATTTAATCAATACCGTAAAATGGAATGATAAAATCAAATAATCCTTATCTGAAATTAGGCAAGCAGTCATGAAAACTTACAATAAACTTATTTAAGAACCTGATAATAAAACAAATATGATAGAAACAGTAACTTTTGAAAACATAAAATGGTATCATATTGTCAACCCGTCAGATGAGAATATAGATTTCTTAAAAGAAAACTTTAATTTTCACCCATTAGATCTAGAAGATTGCAGGAGTTATACGCAACGTCCTAAGATTGATACGTATGACGACTACTTTTTCCTGATACTTCACTTTCCCTATTTTGATAAAGTAAATAAGTTTTTGAAAACCAAAGAGGTAAAAATATTCTGGGGCAAAGATTACATCATCACCATTGGCAAAACTCATTGGGTGGTAAAAGATTTATTCAACTTAGCCAAACAAGATCCAAACGTAGATGATGAAAAAATTAGAGGTTCTAGTGATGCTGTTTTGTACAAGATATTACACCGACTAATGGATGAAACCTATCTGTTACTCAATAGATTAGGTCACGAAATTGAAATAATAAACCGCCAATTATTCCAAAAAAAATCGGAAGCAACCATTGAGCATATTTCCATCGTTCGGAAAAATATCATCATTTTAAATACGATTTTCAAGCCCCAATTACGACTTTTCCACAAATTTGAATCTGGAGAAATTGCTGGTTACGCAAAAAACATGGAAGATTATTGGGGAAATATTTTGGATTACTACCAAAAAATGTGGGATATGGTCGAGGATTACCAAGAACTCATTGAAGGTCTCTCAAAAACATTTGACTCCTTGCAAGCAAATAAAACAAACGAGACCATGAAGGTGCTTACCATTATTTCTACCACCTTGCTCCCACTAACATTTATCACGGGATTATTCGGAATGAACGTTGCCCTCCCCTTTCAAAACCATCCTTATGGTTTTTGGATTATCATGTTTTTTTCACTCTTAGTAATTATACTCCTGTTGTTTTTCTTCAAAAAGAAAACCTGGATTGGGTAATTTTCTTTATTTTCTAATTGCATAACTTTTCGACTCAAGGCATTGATTGTAAGCGCTTTTCTGATTGTCAAACTGAAATTTTATACAAAAATTTTGGAAGAAAAGGTTGATGATCGTGAGGAAATTCACTGATATTTTGTAGCATAAAATACTCAATATGCAGAATTTTTCAATACAAAGAAAAAAACTACTTCGAAGATTTTTCTTTTTGATTCATACTTTTGCCTTGACGCAAAAGTATGCAAAAAGTCAAGAAGGAGCGAATGCATGTTTTCTGGAAATTTCAAATGCAATAAGCAATTCTTTAGCAAGGTAGGCTAATTTGAAGTCTTTGTTGTTTTTTGTGTGGCTTTGGTTTTTACCCAGACTTAAAATTAGGACGCTTGTCACCCGAAAAAGGGTGATAAACGCCCTTGCTGAATTGCTAATTGTATTTGAAAACTATTGTTTTTAAGGGCTCGCTCGCTCCTTCAGATTCCCGAAAAAGTCGTCCGCCAGTCGGCGGATCATTTTTTTTCGTGGATGCTCGAAAAAATACTAAATTGCAATCAATTATTAAAAACTCATCAAGAAATGCAATTTGTTTTTTTTCGGCACCCACGCGCAGAGGATTTGGACTTTTTTAGAAGTTTTAGAGCTACGCAGTGATGGCTTACGCATGTTTTTCATTTTTAATTAATACATTATCTTGATAAAAACCCAGGAAGGTGGCTGAGGCTCTCGAAGTCACCTTAGGCAGGGATGATTTTACAAAAACCCAGGAAGGTGACTGCGATGTGCTGAGCCCTCCAATGGAGGATAAATTTATCCTCCATTGGTGGACTTGTCGAAGTGAAGTATTAAAGAAAGAGCTTTAAGGAAACACTTTTTACAATCCTTCGATGAACTAAGAAAGACTCGAAAAGTAGTTAAAAACAAAATACAAATTCCAAAAAAAAATTGTGAATATTTTCAACAACTGTCGCACTGAGAAAAAAATTGATATTTATCATCAAAAAGAGTAAAAAACCAAATCTCTACAAATCACCAGAATTAATTTGAGCGGGTTTTCCCTCGAATAAAATAAAAGAATGATGTTTCACGTGAAACAATCTTGTAACTACTTATAATTTAAACAGTTAAGTGTGAATATTTTTAAAATAAGGTTATTAACCGATTTTTAAATGTTATGAACAGGTTGTTTTCAATGAAACAATAAAATATCAACTTATAAACAAGATATGGTTCTACTTCCATTGAAGTGGAAAAAGCTCGAATATCAAAATTGTTATTTAAAAATGTCATAGTGATATTTCATCCAATAAAAAATTGGAAATATAAGGTTGATGACGGTTGGAAATTCACCGCTCTTTTGTGAATGAGAATAAACAGTTATCCGATTTTTTCAATACAGAAAACAACATTACTTCGAAGATTTTTCTTTTTTAGTGTCACTTTTGTCTTGACATTCCGCCTTGCGGGATAAACTCCAGTAACTGTTTTCAAGTCCCGTAGGGACGTAATGTCGGTAAAAAATGTATATCTGACAGAAAAACAAAGTGCCGTTAGGTACGTAACCTGCTAACATCCCGTAATTTGTGTTTTTAAAAAAGGTTACGTCCCGATGGGACTTGTTTTTAATTCTATCAACTATTTTTTTACCGACATCTTGTCCCTCTGGGACAAAACACTCACTGAACTAAATTAGATAGCCACTTACTTCGAAAATATCTAAACCCCGATTTCGCAAGAAAATAACCTCTGGGAGATACAATTAAAA
>JBBRGJ010000180.1:0-6575 GCA_038240835.1 Bacteroidales bacterium
CATTTTTTACTTTGCCACAAGAGAAAGGTGGTTATTTGATTTTGACGGAATTTGTAAAAGATGGGTCAGAGGAAGCTTTGAAAAGTAGGAGATATATAAAAGTTGGGGAGGTTGGAAAAGTGAAGTTTTGGGAAGTTGAACCATAGTAAAGAAAAAGGGTCTAACCTTTTTAACAGTTAAACCCTTCTTTTTCTTGCAATTTATGAAAAAGTGAATTTATGCATAATCCTGACTGAGTTTTTCTATTTGTATTAGAATTTCCTGGACAGTTTCTTCCAGTTCACTCCCCATTCGTACAATTTCATCCGGAAACTCATCACGCATCAAGGACATTAAAGCATAATAAATGGGTTTAAACCTATCCTGAATATCAAATTTATTTTCTTTAAAAAGATTTAAAACAAAATGGTATTGTTTTTTTGCCAGAAGTAACATCAGGAACAATTTGACATCTTCTGAGAATTCGGTATAACTTTCCTCTTTTCCCATAAATTCTTTTGAGATTTCCAATGCTTTTTCGATTTCATTGTGCCATAACAGAATACAGAAATAAGGGTGTGAACTATAAATGGTTTTGTCTTCATCGAAAGCTTGTTTTGAATACGCCAAAGCTTGCATTTTATTTTTTTTCAATCCAAAATACATCCATGCTAAACCATTAAAAGCTTTAGATTCTGCTTTATCTATTGCCATTAAAAAGTATTCTTCTGCTTTTTTATAATCCTTAAATTCATTTTCATACAAATAGCCTAAATTAACCATGGCTTTTATTTCTTTCTTTTCCGCTGACATAAGGTAATATTCCTCTGCTTTTTTATATTCTTTATATTTAATTTCAAATAAATAGCCTAAATTGAACAAAGCTCCGGTTTCTCCTTTATCGACAGCCATTAGGTACCATTCTTCTGCTTTTTTATAATCTTTATATTCATTTTCATATAAATAGCCTAAATTGACTAAAGCTTCCTGCATATCTTTTTTAACAGCCAATAGGTAAAATTCTTCTGCTTTTTTAAAGTCTTTGATAAATTCGTGGTAGATAAGCCCTATCAAAAAAAGTTGGGTTTTACTTTTTCTTTCAATTTTTAAAAGTTTTGTTATTGCTATTTCAGGCTTTTCATTTTTATAATATTTTTGTGCATCTTCATTAAGTTCAATATCAGAATCTGATAGTTCATTTAAATAATCACTTTTTATAGAATTCAAATATTCGCGGGTAGATGCAATAATTTCATGTTGCATTTTAGATGAACCCGTCATTTGTGCATAAGCTTCACTTAAATGATAGGCATATTTATCATATAATTTACCTGACTTTAAACCTTCAATATGCCGCTTTGCCCTGATTCTCAATTCTTTTTTATCGCACCATATTTCAAGGAAATTGACAAGCCATCGCACTTTGCATTTATCCTTATTTCTGCTGTAGCGCATCAGGTACCAAATATTAAAAAAGCGCTCCGAAATCTGGTACATGTTATTTTTTGTAGAAGTACTTTTTTTGATAATTATCCGGTTTTTCTCCAATTGTTTCAATTGTGCCGAAACTGCATTACTGGCCATTTTCGCCTTTTTTGCAATTTCCTTCACAGTAATTGCATCCCAGTTTTTGGCAATAATATCAGCCATTTCCTGCTGTTGCGGAGGTAAATCGTCCATTCTCGATTTGTATAAAGGAGTAACTTTATCCAAAAGGGCATCCAGATCTTTAAATGAATTTCCGTTGGCATTGTCAATAAAAATCTGATACAATAAAACCATAGTTCTTGGAATTCCGCTTGTCAACCTCCGAAGGGCTTCAATCCTCCCAGGATTTTTTTCAATAATTTCTTTAACATCACCTGAAGCTGTTTTTTCGTTTAGTTTTAAAAGCAGCTTAATAGTATCTTCTTTATTAAGGCCCTTCAAATAAACAGGTTTAAAAAAATCGAAAAAAGGTTTACCATAATCATAGGTTGCTTCATCTACATAGGTTGAGGCTCCAACAATCCGTATATCCGAACAGGTAATTAAAACTTCTCTTAATCTTTGGTGTTCTCTGTCATTAAGTTTATTCAGAAAATCGCCGAAATTATCAAAAAACAAAATGATTTTTTTTCCATTTTTTTCAAGGTTGGATTGTAATATTTCGAAACATTTTTCTTCATAATTATTTGAGTCTTCATTCAATTCCATTTTATCAAACAAACCGGAAAATTCATCATAATCATCTTCCAGATAATGAGCTATATTTTCCCAAAGTTTAAATAGTGTTCGAACATTGTATTGCTCTTCTTTAAAAATAACAGGGATTAGCCATTTGCTTAAATTAACATCCCTCTTAACCTCATAAAATAATTTTAACAACAAACTGGTTTTGCCATTTCCCCTGATACCATAAACAATGTAATGCTGGGGAGGAGTTTGCATTTCATTTTTTTGAATATCGTTAAATATGGTTTTATACTCCTTTTCACGAATTACGAATCCTTCAAGTAATTCTTGTTCGGTTTGTTCATGCGGATTATAAATGGTTGAAATTTCCATGATCTGATTTTATTAATTTACTACTTTTTCAAACCACCACTTTTTAAGCAATGGCGAGTTAAACTGAAATTCACTTTTGTTTCGCAGATTATTTATATATCCGTCATGGATTAGCGCATTCAAAACATCCTTATAACTTTCCTGAATTTGATATTTTACCGAAAGATTAAAAATATCGTTTCCATGGATGAATTGATTTCCGGAAATAGTGTTTAATAACTCCAATACAAATTTGTATTCATTCCCTTTATAGGCAATTCTTAACCTACTTAACCAGTGCTCAAAATAGGTTCTGTTCTCCAAAGAATTATTAACGGATTGTTTTATTATCTCATGATTTACAACTCTTTGATTGTTGTCATTTACAGTCCATTCCATTTTATCAATCTCATCTACAATAATTTGTATAAAATATGGTATAGACCATTCAATTTCATTAATAATGTTTTCCTTTTGTGTATTGTCAATCACTAAATCAGAACCCTCAATTAGTCTATCAATTAAATTCTTTGATTCGGCATCAGTAAAAGGACGGACTTCATAAGGATAAATATCATTTATCGTATTTATTTTGTTTAGTCTGCTGACAATGTTTTCAAGACCGATTGAACCAGTGTAGATAAATTGTACCTTTTTATGCAATTCGGGAATATGCCTGAAATCACGATTGCTTTCCAAAAAGTGGATTGCTTTTACTTCGCCCTCATCCTTTATAATGTTTTCTAAAGTTTCGGAAAATTCATCAATCATGATAATTAATTTCCGGGACTCTAAATCCAGACTTTTTAAAAGCAGTAACAATTCATCATAATAACTAACCCCAACATCATCAATAGTAACTCCTTCGATCGTAATCGATGAAATTCGTTTTGATTTTATCAACTTTTTTGTCTGTGTCCATAAGTTATCAGATCCTTTAAGAATTTCTATAACCTTTTTATAAATTCGCTTATAGTACTCATTTTCATTGTTAATCGATTGCGTGATTAAGTATTTAATCAGATAATTTGGTTTTGGATTATCCATCAAATAAAACATGATTGATGTTTTGCCAATTCTTCTGGGTGCCGCTAATAATATGTGGTTTCCTTTTTCGAGATTGCTTATTAAATCTTCAATAATTCTGGGGCGAAGATAGAAGTCTGAACCTCTTACCGCCTGACCAATAATTGTTTTTGTTGTCATTGTATTATTTTTTTAAACAATACAAAGATATGTGACAAAATATAATTTGCCAAATATATTAGCAAATTTAAATTTGTCAAATAAACATGATAATCTATTTAATTGTACTGAATGGAAATAGAACTCAATTTTTGACCGCTAATATGGATGCCATCTGTATGAGCTGCAAGAATCCTTCTCCTGATTTTGCAGTGGTTTACCAAAGAACCGTTTTTTTCTCGCAAAAGGCATTAGCCTTTATCGTCTGGCACTGCCTTTTTGAGATTAGAGAACGGTTCTTCTATGTTGTAAAGCAAGCGATTTCGTAATTATTTTTAATTTTTCTTTCATAAGCCCAAAATTTAGGCATGATGATTATAATGCGGTGTTGAAATGTTGGCAACTTTTACCTTAAAAATAGACGATAAAAAAGTTGTCAATATTTCAATGCCGTTAAGATAAGGACTATAAAAACAATCTTCTATTAGCAAATAAATTGCATCACCTTGTTTTAATTTTTTATAGTTGGCAGCCGCACTCTCTCATATGCAAACCTTTGGTTGCAGAACCGTTCTAACGGACTATGCCTATTTTGATTGTTTTTATAGTACCATTTTTATGCCACTGATATTTCATATTTTTTCTTTTCACGTAAAACAAAAGCCATCCTGGACAAAAGTTTTTTTGCGATCCTGATGATTGCTTTGTTGCTGTCCATGCGTTTGCACAACTGGTAATATTTCGCCATCAGGACAGTATCTTTGCCCACGGCTTTCCAAGCACTTTCGACCAAAGCTGTCCGTAATGCCCTGTGCCCACGAGGGGTAATGTCCCCGACCCTTTGGCTATCGCCCGACGAATTGGTCGATGGGATAAGCCCGACATAAGAAGCCAGTTTGTCCAGGCTGCAAAAACGTTTTATGTCAACAATCTCGGACAGGAACCGCATGGATGTGATCAGCCCCACGCCCGGGATGCTCATCAACAATTCACAATTTTGTTTGAACCTGGGTCGGTTGGACAAGCCTGTCAACTGTCTTTTTACACTTAACAAATCGCAACTTAAAGTATCGACTTGCTTTATCAATATGCCAAGTGCTGCGTCCCCGCTTTCGTCTTTCAATTTTATCCCACCGAGCCAGGCCATGAACTTTTTGGTCCAATGGCTTTTTGAATTTGAAAATTCTTCGGGAAGCCTGATCCCATAAAAATGCATGAAAGATTTTATGCGGTGTTTGTTGCGCCGCAAATCCTTGGCAATCGTGTAACGCGACCTTATCAAAAGGCGGTCTTCCAGGGCAATGTCGGAAGGGACATAAATTGCCTGTAAATCGCCGTTCTTTAACGAACGTGCTATTTTCCTGCTGTCCCTAAAATCTTCCTTTTGCCTTTTTTCTTTGTCCGTGGTAGGGATATCGGCAGGGTTGGTAATGATCGTTTTGACACCAAGGCGGGACAGTTCCTTTTGTACCCAAAACCCGCAGAAACCCGCTTCGTAAGCCGCATGGTAAGTACCCCCGGGAAAATTAGTTTCCAGATAGGAGCAAAGCACTTGTGGATCGGGTGGCTGTGTGAAAGTCTTGTGAAAAGTTTCTTCTACAAGAATTGTCGTTTTCCAGTCGTTTTTATGGACATCAATTCCACAATAAATATTTTGACCGGTGAAATCCATTTTGTTAATTTGTTTTGGCATAAGATTTAATTTTAAAGTTATTACGTAACTACAGTATTATATACGTAGATCCGAAACTTATGCTTTTACAAACATAGGGTCTCTAAATCAAAAATTACGGACTTAGGAAAGTCCGCGTCCCACACTTCCGACTTCGGTCTCCCGACTTCCGACTTCTTCCCCTCAATTCACAATCCACTCATGCAATCCGGCTGAATATTCTTTTTGGAGCCGCACTTCTAATTTCAACGCAGTTGTTGTAACTGGCTCAAACACAAATTTATTCAATTGATCTTCAATAATCGGATACGGGGTTTCGCCGTTTACTTCCACCCATTTTTCGCCTTTTTTGTAATACAGTTTCCAATCTTCCGGCAAATCGCAACCACCGTTTGGAATGTCTTTCAGCCAATACACTTCGGTTTCTGAAACTTTGCTTGGCTTTTCAAAATTGTAAACTACCCATTGCGTTTCATTTTTCCGCGGCCACCAATGATACAAAGCGTTGGTTTTGTCAGCCGAATTTTTGGGTAGCAGTTGATCATTTATTCCCGATATTGAATTGGCTACCAACGATGCTTCCACAGTGCTTTTCGATGCAATCGTTGGAGAAGGTAAAGCCCGTGTCGATTCTTTTGTTGTGGGAATCCAAACTGCCATTTGCCCTTGTCCGCGGTGTGCCCATGAATAATAGGGAATAGCTGTAAATTTTCGGGGAGTAGTTTTTATTTCTGATGAACCTTCCACTTTTTCCGCACCTTCGGCATTACCCGAAAAAACATTCACACCACCAAGCAAAGTGGGTCGAAATTCAGAAGAAAGTTGTGCGTTTTCTGGTAAAATCAGACTTAATATGTCGTGATTATCATAATCCGGCCATTCAACACAATAAACCAAAGGACCAACTGTAGTGCCATTTTTCCCCGATCATCTTCAATGTTATCGTTCGCTTTGATTTTCCTGATTTCAAAAGGAAAGCCAATTTCAACCAAATCGCCGGGTTGCCAGGTTTTTGAAATTACGGCATATCCGTTTTCCATTTTTGGATTAACTTCCTCTCCATTCACTTTAAATAGTGTCTCTAAGAAAACGCTATAATTTTCAAGGTTTGGTTTTTTACCAGATTTCATGTTGGGCATTTTTGGCGATTTTTTTCTTAAAATTTTGAAAAGAGGCAATCCTTTGGGTTAAATCCAATGCTTATTGAACATAA
>JBBRGJ010000181.1:0-6543 GCA_038240835.1 Bacteroidales bacterium
TTTGTACTTCAAAAAGCGATTGAGTTAAACTTAAAACCAGTTGTTGTTGTCAACAAAGTAGATAAACCAAATTGCAAACCTGAAGAGGTTGTAGAACAAGTATTTGACCTTATGTTTAGCTTAGATGCTACAGAAGATCAATTAAACTTCCCTGTTGTTTATGGTTCTGCTAAACAAGGATGGATGGGTCCAGATTGGGCTAATCCAACCACCGATTTCACCTTTTTGTTAGACACCATCATCGAGTCTATCCCACCAGCAATTGGCAAAGAAGGAACTCCTCAAATGATGATTACTTCATTGGATTACTCTTCTTATGTAGGAAGAATTGCGGTAGGTTTATTATCGAGAGGTCAATTACAAGTAGGAATGAACATCGCTTTGGTAAGAAGAGATGGTCGAATTCAGAAATCAAAAATTAAAGAACTATACACGTTTGAAGGGTTAGGCAAACAACGCACTAAAGAGATCGTTTATTCGGGTGATATTTGTGCGGTACTAGGACCTGAGGATTTTGATATTGGTGATACCATTGCCGATTTTGAAGTACCCGAAGCATTGATTCCAATTGATGTGGACGAACCTACAATGAGCATGTTATTCACTATCAACAACTCTCCATTCTTTGGCAGAGAAGGTAAGTTCCTAACTTCACGTCACTTGCGTGATCGATTGATGTTGGAAACTGAAAAAAACTTAGCTTTAAGAGTTCATGAAACCGATTCAGCAGATCAGTTTATGGTCTTTGGTCGTGGAATCCTTCACTTGTCTGTATTAATCGAAACCATGCGCCGTGAGGGATATGAATTGCAAGTGGGACAACCACAAGTAATCATAAAAATAGTGGACGATAAGAAATGTGAACCGATTGAGCAACTTACAATTCATGTTCCTGAGCAATTTGCAGGGAAAGTAATCGAGATTGTTTCTCAACGTAAAGGAGAAATCCTTGACATTATCAACAAAGGAGATCGCACCAACTTAGAATTCAAAATTCCTTCACGAGGAATTATTGGAATGAGAAACGTAATGCTTACTGCTACTGAAGGAGAAGCCGTAATTGCTCACCGTTTCTTAGCTTTTGAACCTTGGAAAGGCGATATCTCATCCCGTAGAAGTGGCGCATTAATCGCTATGGAGAATGGAACTGCGACTGGTTATGCCATCAACAACCTCCAAGATCGTGGTCGCTACATCGTAGAACCAATGGACGAAGTATACGCAGGTCAAGTAGTTGGAGAACATATCCGTCAGGACGATTTAGTATTAAATGTAACCAAAGCAAAACAGTTGACAAACATGCGTGCTTCGGGTTCGGATAACAAACTTTTGATCGCACCAGCTATCAAACTTTCGTTAGAAGAGTACATGGAATACATCGCCAACGATGAATATTTAGAAATTACTCCTGTTAAAATGCGTTTACGTAAAATTCTTTTAGATGAAAATGCTCGTAAAAGAGCAAAAAAATCATAGATTTTATTTAAAAAAAACTACATAACAAAGGCTCTAAAGATGGTTTAAAAACTATTTTTAGAGCCTTTTTTTTTTACAAAGAAATTTAAATGGGAACACAAGGAGTAATTGTCCTGCGGAGATTTTATTTTTTTTTTTTGAATATAGGGTTAATGACAGTTGGAAAATCCGCCACCCTTAACAGCTGAAGGTGTTGATTGTTAATGCTTTTCTGAGCGTCATACTGTCACGATAGCTATCGTGATAATCGAAGTATTAAAGTGAGAACTTTTCACAGTCCTTCCCTTCGGCTAAGCCAAGTCGTGGCAAACAAACTCAGACCATCGCTTTACAGACTTTCCATTCCGAAAGACAATCAAAAAAATACTTTTTTTTGAATTTTGACGGAGCTTTACAAACTTTCTCCTTTACAGCCCCTCCCAAGAAAAAAAAAAAAAAAAAAAATATTGTTTTATTAAATAAATTACTATCTTTACTAAAATATAATCAGAAGATATTTTTTTATGATTTCAAACCTCTAGAGATATTTACCATTACCCTAAATTAAATAATCTTTTTATGAAAAAAATCACATGTATTATCATTGCAAGTATTCTGAGTTGGAGCTCTGTGAATGCGCAACAAAACACAACAAACAACACCTCAAAAACGGACACCTTATCTTCAGTTCCTTGTGTTTTCGATTATCAATTGTCTTTCGACAGTTTGATGTTTATCCCAGATGGACCAAACTGCCAAGGACCATCCGTTTGTTACAATGCAAATGTGACATTCACTACATTTGCTCCCGGAGAAATAATTACATCAGCCTCAGACATCCGTTCTGTTTGCATGAACATAGAACACTCCTATTTGGGTGATTTACAATTTAGTCTCATTTGCCCTAATGGTTCAAGAGCCATCATTCACACCCAACCCAATGGCGGAGGATTGTCCCTTGGAGAACCAATAGATGATACGGGTGGATGTGATCCAACACCAGCAGGAATTGGCTGGAATTACTGTTGGAGTAATAATTCTGATTATAATTACCATGGCACAGCCCCAAACTATCTTCATCAGAATCAACAAATGAGATGTGATTCTTCGAATATAGCCAATCACTCAAACTATTATCATCCGATGAACTCTTTTGATGCTCTAATAGGCTGTCCATTAAACGGTACATGGTCGCTTGAAATTTGCGATTTATATGGAATAGATGATGGTCGAATTTGGAAATGGAGTATCAATTTAAGAAACATGGATACTACTGTTACTGGAGGAGTTGTGTATTTCGATCAAAATCAAAATTGTCAGCGAGATTTATCCGAATTTGGATTACCTAATCATCTTGGACTGATACAACCTTTGGGAATATGGGTCCAAACGGACCAATCGGGAGTTTGGCAAATAGATTCCCTTCCAGCTGGAGATTACACCATCGCTATGGACACTACAAATCAGTGGATAAATTCATGTGGAAATACTCAATCCTTTACCATAACAGATGGGGAAAACACCATTGCTCCGTGCATAGGTCTCTATAGTCCGAATACTTGCAATTTCCCCTTCGTAAATATCTATGCACAAACTCTTCGACCTTGTTTTCCAAATCAAAAAATATATGTGCTGGCCAAAAATTTAGAAAATGCCTCAGCCAACTTAGATAGCGCATACGTAGATGTCCACCTCGATAGCTTATTACTTGTTACTGGCGCTTCGATCCCTTATACTATTACAAATCCAAATTCATATCGCTTCTACGTTGGGTCGATTTTACCTGGAGCTTTTAAATTTATAGAAATAAGTACTACCGTAAATTGCAGCGTAATGATTGGCCAAACTTTATGCATGAGTGCTGAAATTTCACCTCAAATTGCGTGCAATAATGATACGGTAACCACCCCTGTTTTTCCAGCTGGAGTAACACCTTGCACTCTTCCATGGGATCATTCTAGTCTGAGCGTAACCGGCTGGTGTGCAAATGATTCTGTACACTTCAACATCGCCAATACTGGAAGTCCATCCAACGGAAACATGTTATGCTATTCTCCAGTTAGAATATATCTAGACGGTATTCTCACCTACTTTGATTCGCTGATGATTGCTGGCGGACAATCAATTAATTATTCTTATCCCGGCAACGGACAAACATGGATATTGCAAACTGATCAACATCCTCTACATCCAGGAAACTCACATCCAAATGCCCACGTAGAAGCATGCGGAAATCTAGACAATTGGACTCCTGGACTTATAAACGATTTTCCGCTAGATGATTTAGACCCTTTAATAGATTATTTCTGTGGCCAAGCAACTGGAAGTTTTGATCCAAACATAAAAGTTGGATATCCTCATGGTGTTGGTGGTTCAAATATAATTCCACCCAATCATCCCTTACAATACTCAATTAGTTTTCAAAACACTGGTTCAGACACTGCTTTTACAGTAGTATTAAGAGACACACTCGATGTAAATTTGAATATATTTTCAGTAACCCCAGGCGCTGCTAGTCACCCCTATTCATTCAAAATTTACGGAGCCCGAATTTTAGAATGGACTTTCCATAATATTTTATTACCTGATAGCAATGTCAACGAACCAGAAAGTCACGGATTTGCCACTTTTACAGTGAATCAAAATCCTAACTTATTAAAAGGAACAAAAATAAAAAATAAAGCAGATATCTATTTTGATTACAATGCGCCTATCACAACAAATGAAACCAGTCACACCATCGATTTCATTCAAACAGTTCTACCAACAGCTATCAATTTGTATACAAAACCAAAAGATGCGACCATCCAAGTGTATCCAAATCCAGCCAACAACGAAATCACAGTAATTACACCCACCGAGTTGATGGGTGAGACGTATACATTGATAAACTTCATTGGGCAAGGTGTAATCAAAGGAAAAATCACACACGAAGAAAATAAAATCAATTTAAGTGGATTATCCAAAGGGGTATATCTATTAAAAATCGGAAATAATCCAAAATTATCGAGAAAAATAATAAAGAACTAGATTAATCTAAAAACCAATACAGATAAAAGGATTTCGTTTTTCAGCGAAATCTTTTTTTTTTGTGATCTTTGCGATAGTAAGAGTTTTGTAAAAATGACTACGTAGTCCTTTAACATGAATGAATTTTCATTAATTTTCAAAAAAGTTGCCGTTAGTAGCTCCGAAAGATGTAATTTTGCAAAAAAATAAGAATGGGAAGAATATTAGCGATAGATTATGGACAAAAACGGGTAGGAATTGCGATTACCGATCCTTTGCAGATTATTGCAAATGGGTTAACAACGGTTCCTTCGGGTAAGATATTCGAATTTATCAAGAAATATCTTCAAGAAGAGGTGGTGGATTGCATTGTCGTTGGGTTACCCAAACAGATGAATGCAACTCAATCTGAATCGGCACGTTTTATTGAACCATTTGTAAAGAAACTCACTAAAGATTATCCAGATATGCCTGTGGTAAGAGTTGATGAGCGATTTACTTCAAAAATGGCCTTTCAAACCATGATTGATTCGGGTATTAGCAAAAAAGATCGTAAGAACAAAGCACTTATTGATACAATTAGCGCCACTATTATTCTTCAATCATACTTAGAATCAACTGATTATAAACAAAAAAACAGTCAATTATGATACTTCCAATAGTTGCCATAGGTCACCCAATATTAAGAAAAATAGCACAGGATATCGATAAAAATTACCCTGATTTAGAAAAATTAATTTCGGACATGTGGGAAACCATGTATTTTTCGAAAGGAGTCGGTCTGGCTGCACCTCAAGTAAACAAATCTATCCGATTGCAAGTGATAGACACCTCCGTATTTCAAGATGATTATCCTGAAGCTATTGAGTTCAAAAAAGTGATGATTAATTCAAAAATAGTCAACGAAGAGGGCGAAGAGTGGGCTTTTAACGAAGGTTGCTTGAGTGTTCCTGAAATAAGAGAGGATGTATTTCGCAAATCTACGGTCACCATTCAATATTACGACGAAAATTGGCAATTCCACGAAGAGACTTATGATGGTGTGATTGCAAGGGTTATCCAACACGAATACGACCATTTGGAAGGAAAACTTTTTGTCGACCGATTGAGTTCGTTGAGAAAAATGATGCTCAAACGGAGAATAAATGAGATCTCTATGGGAAAAGTGAATACAGAGTATCGAATGATTTTACCAAACACAAAACGCTAATTAATAATAAAATAGTAGACATGAGAAAAATTGTATTTTCCAGCATATTCGTAATTGCAGTCATCGCCATTTCTTGCAATTCTGTTCATTCAAAAAAAGAGAAAATTGCAAACATCGAAAAGGAAATTTCTTCCAGCAAGATGACCAAATTTGACGATGCAAAAGCAGAAAAGCTGATTGCCTTATATACCGATTTCGTAAAAGAAAACCCAAAAGACACCATCGCTCCTACTTATCTTTTCAGATCTGCTGATTTATATGTAGCATTGAATCGTGGCAACATGGCAATCAACCAATTAGACAAAATCATCACCGGTTATCCAAGTTATAAGAAAATCCCAGATTGCTACTTCCTAAAAGCATTTATTGCCGAAAACACACTGCATCACTTGAGCTTAGCTGATAAGTTTTACAAAACATTCTTGGAGGAATTTCCCACCCATCCCTTATCAAGAGACGCCGAAGCAAGCAGAAACAACTTAGGAAAAACCCCAGAACAACTCATCGCCGAATTTGAAGCGAAACAAGATTCCATCTCAAAACTTGAACTTAAGAAATAGGGTTTTAGAAAAAAGAATTAAATTTAGAGAAAAGTGACGAGTGACGAGTGACGCGCAAAGCGACGATGGAAGAAGAGGAAGGTGACGGGGTGACGAAGTAACGGGGTGACGCGCAAAGCGACGATGCGCAAGCGAGACCGAGGAGAGTGAAGGGGGAAAAGTGACGAGTGATGTAATTAGCAAATTTATTTTCACCAGTTTCTCGCAATTGCTTTTCGCCAGTTTTGATTAAAAAAAATATAAGAACGTCTCTTGTTTTAGAGAACACCTGCTCGCGTAAGGAGCGGAACGTAGTGGAGCGACCGAAGC
>JBBRGJ010000182.1:0-6520 GCA_038240835.1 Bacteroidales bacterium
AAAAAGATGAACTCCGTAAAATTATTAGATCAAATATTGATGATTCTCAGAGAGATAAAGGATGATGAAAATCAACTTGAGAAAGTTCTTACGTTTTTACTACGAGATATTACTATTTCTGAAGAAGAAGAGCGTGTTCAACTTCCTGAAAAATTCGACAAAGTGGTTGATGAAATCGTGAGTAGTCTTGATGCTGGATTGGTCTGCTTTTTAAACCCCGAAACGATAGAAATGGAAGATGTTCCGAAAGAATTATTGACAGATCCAGAAGAATTTGAGGCTTGCACAGGCGAATCGTTAGATAGTTGGGGGTTAAAGCACGAAACGTGGGATAAATGCATCACCATTGAGCCTTTGGAGTCGAATGATTCGTTCAATATTATGGAACAATTTACAGATCAGTTGGAAAATTCAATGTTGAAAAATCAATTAATAAACGCCCTAAACAATCGTAAACCTTTTGCAAATTTCAAACGAATTATTGATGATTCCGAAATAAGAGACGATTGGTTTAATTTTAAACATGTATGGATGAAAAATCACATTAGTGAACTGATAGACAATGAGTTAAACTACAACAATTAAAAAACAAATATTGTTCTAATCGGTACACTTATCAATGTTGTTTATTGACCAAGCGAACAGTGTGGTCTCTTTTTGATTTACCAGATCCCTTCTGAAAATTAAACACGTTTTAATGCATTAAAAACGGACCAATTTCCGTGGGAATATTTTAAAATGCAAACAGCAACTAATATATTCAGCTAAAGTCATTTACTAAAGATTTCCTCTTAAAAAAACACAAAAAACACCACGAATAGTCTAAAAACGATTTCTCTTCGACTAAAATCGGTGTTAAAATATAAAATCCCTTAGAAATGCCAAATTATTTTCATAAATTTGCATCCTATAGTGTAGTATCATTATCAAGGGGAATTTATCACAAAAAAGACATAATAATGAACAAATTTATTTCAACCGAAGAGGCTATTTCAAAGATCAAAGATGGAATGACTCTTATGATTGGTGGTTTTTTGGCCAGTGGCTCACCACAGGGCATCATTGATGCTTTAGTTAAGGCCAATGTAAAGGATTTAACCATCATTTGCAACGACACTGCATTTCCAGATCGAGGACTTGGGGTTTTGATTGCCAACAAGCAGGTGAAAAAAGTAATCACTTCACACATAGGCACCAATCCATCCACAATAGATCAGCTTAACGCCAAAGAAATAGAAGTAGAATTTAATCCACAAGGAACCTTGGCTGAACGTATTCGTTCGGGAGGTGCTGGATTAGGTGGTTTTTTAACGCCTACCGGTTTGGGAACAATTGTGGCCGAAGGAAAACAAGTTATAGCTATTGATGGGAAAGAGTATTTACTCGAACTTCCTCTCCGTGCCGATCTTGCAATTATTGCAGCAAATATTGCGGACACAGAAGGAAATTTAGTCTATTTGGGCACTACCCAAAATTTTAATCCACTGATGGCAATGGCTGCAGATGTAGTAATTGCAGAAGTTGCAGAGGTAAAAAACGCAGGCGAAATTGCCATGGAAACCGTTCATACACAAGCCATCTTTGTAGATTTTATGGTAAAAAAATAACACATTAGGTGAAAGTTCATAAAGTAGAAAGTCTATAAAGTGGAAAGTCCGTAAAGTGGAAAGTCTTTAAAGTAGAAAGTCCATAAAGGGAGGAAAAGTGAAAGTCCAGACTTTAAGAACTTTATAAACTTTACAGACTTTAAGGACTTTATAAACTTTACAGACTTTATAGACTTCACAGCCTAACCAAATTTTAAGAAAAAACAAAAAAAGCATACAATGAAAGAACAACCAAAATTAAATCTTGAGAACTCAAACAAAGAGTATGAGCACGCAAAATCACTGATTCCAGGGGCTGTTGCAGGGATTAGAAGACCTTACAATTTTGTAGAAGGGGAATATCCAATCTACTTCGAAAGTGGAAAAGGATGCCGTGTGAAAGACATTGATGGAAACGAGTACATTGATTATTTATGTGCTTATGGTCCAACCATTATTGGCAACCGTGAAGAGGAGATTGACAACGCCGTAATTGCACAGATTCAAGATAAAGGATTCTGTTTCTCGTTGACACAAAGATACCAAAACATTTTGGCTCAAAAGTTAACAGAGATAATTCCTTGTGCTGAAATGAGCTTTTTTGTACTTACTGGCTCAGATGCTACCACATTGGCTACCAGAATAGCACGTTCTAAAACAGGCAAAAAAGCAATTCTTCGTTGTGGATACCACGGCTGGCACGACTGGTGTGTTGAGGGCAAAGGTGGCGTTCCTGAAAAACTATATGAAGATGTTCATGAGTTTGAATACAACAATATCGAAAGTCTTGAAAACTTATTAAAAGCAAATGCAGAAGATGTTGCAGCTGTGATTATTACTCCACTTGGTCACCCATTGGCACACGAAATTGAAGAACCAAAACCAGGTTATTTGGCTGCAGTAAAAGAACTTGCGCATAAATATGGTGCTGTTTTAATTTTTGATGAAATCAGAACTGGCTTTAGAGTTTCTATTGGTGGAGCTCAAAAATATTATGGTGTAACTCCAGATTTAGCTGTTTTTGGAAAAGCAATTGCCAATGGTTACCCTATTGGAGTGGTAACTGGAAAAGCTGAAGTAATGAAAGAAGTGGAAAAAAACGTATTTGTATCTTCTACTTTTTTCCCAAACAGTTTGAGTTATGTTGCTGCATTAAAGACCATTGAGATCATGCAACGCGACAATATCATCGAAAAAATATGGGAAAAAGGAACTTATTTCAACAATGCCATTGCTGCGCTAATCGAAAAATATGATGTAGGTGCTCGTATCAGCGGAATTCCTCCAATGATGGTGATTACATTTGACAAAGATGTTGAAAAACAATACAAAAACAAACGAACCGATTTTTACACTCAATTAATCCGCAAAGGGGTTTTCTTGCAACCATATCACCACGGCTACATTAGTTACCGTCACACCCAAGAAGATTTGGATTACACATTGAATGCGATTGAGGAATCGTTCCAATACTTAAGAGAAAAATATTACAAATAAAAATGAGTCAAAAGGCTATAAAGGCGAAAGGCTATAAAGAGAAAACACGTAAGGGCATCTCTGATTAGTCGTTACTTAAACTTTAAAATAGTCACCCTGAGTTTATCGAAGGGCTTACAAGCTTTTTCTGTAATACTTCGATAAACTCAGTATGACAGCCATGTTGAAAAATCAAAAGTTCTTTTGTTCACAAAAATTTTTGATGAATTTTCAATCATGGTAAATTCATTAAAAGAGACAAAACAAAATATTAAAACAAATAAAATTTCATGGAAAAGTTGATCATAACCGCAGCCATTTGTGGCGCCGAAGTGCTAAAAGAGCACAATCCTGCTGTTCCTTATACCGTTGAAGAAATTGTTCGCGAAGCAAAATCTGCTTATGATGCAGGTGCGAGCATCATTCACCTTCATGTTCGTGAAGACGATGGCACTCCCACTCAAGACAAAAATCGTTTTAAAGTGATGATGGATGCCATCAAAGCAGTTTGTCCCGATGTTATCATCCAACCTTCCACTGGTGGAGCTGTTGGAATGACCAATGACGAGCGTTTGCAACCTACAGAGTTGAATCCAGAAATGGCTACTTTGGATTGTGGAACCCTTAATTTTGGTGGTGATGACGTATTCACGAATACCGAAAACACGATTAAATATTTTGGTGAACAAATGATTGAGCGTGGAATCAAACCAGAATTAGAAGTGTTTGACAAGAGCATGATCGACATGGCATTGCGTCTTCATAAAAAAGGATTTATCAAATCGCCAATGCACTTCGATTTTGTGATGGGTGTAAATGGTGGAATTTCTGGCGAACTCCGTGATTTCATTTTTCTACGTGGAAGCATTCCTGCGGATGCAACTTATACCGTTGCCGGAGTAGGTCGTTTTGAATTTCCATTGGCCATGGCTGCAATCATCGATGGTGGTCACGTAAGAGTAGGATTTGAAGACAACGTTTCAATATCAAAAGGCGTTTTAGCAAAATCAAACGGCGAAATGGTAGCAAAGGTAGTTCGCATGGCTAAAGAGTTGGGACGAGAAATAGCTACGCCAGCGGAAGCGAGAGTAATTTTAGGATTAGAGAAGAG
Organism: Bacteroidales bacterium; assembly: GCA_038240835.1. GTDB lineage: Bacteria > Bacteroidota > Bacteroidia > Bacteroidales > WCHB1-69 > JBAXTE01. The sequence continues at coordinate 4,174 of JBBRGJ010000182.1, forward strand.
ATAGAAGCCAGAGTCGTGAAAGAAGAAGAAGAAGAAAGAAACGAAGTTCGACGAAGTCAATTATGAAGTCTTAGTGCTCCTTAGTGTTCTTAGTGCCTTAGTGGTAAAATTGCGAAAAGAGATAAAATCCAAAAAATAAAACACGTTCTTTTGACACGCTATGCGTCACTTCATTTCACGTCCGCCAGCTGGCGGATCACGTTTCACTTCTTTTCACGAATTAAAAACATTAACCATATTAAATAAACAAAAAAAATGCAAAAAAAAGGAAATAAATACGGAACTCACAGAGTAATTGAGCCTAAGGGCGTTTTACCTCAACCAGCGAACAAAATTGACAACAACATGGATGAAATTTGGGATAATGAAATCCTGATAAATGTTCAGACGTTGAATGTGGATTCTGCTAGTTTTACTCAAATTGAAGAGCAAGCGGGTGGAGATCACGCAAAAATTGCTGAAATTATGATGGGCATCGTAGCGAAACAAGGTAAACACCGCAATCCAGTAACTGGTTCGGGTGGTATGTTGTTAGGTACTGTTGAAAAAATTGGGGATGCTTTAAAAGGCAAAATCGATTTGAAAGAAGGTGATAAAATTGCAACGTTAGTATCGTTGTCATTAACTCCACTTCGTATTGACAAAATCAAAGAAATTCGTTCAGACATCGACCAAGTGGACATTGAAGGTAAAGCTATTTTATTCGAAAGCGGAATCTATGCTAAAATTCCAGCAGGAATGCCAGAAGGTTTAGTTTTATCTGCATTAGATGTTGCAGGTGCTCCTGCTCAAACGGCTAAGTTGGTAAAATCAGGTGATACTGTATTAATTATTGGTGCTGGTGGTAAATCGGGCATGTTATGCTGTTACGAAGCTAAAAAACGCGCTGGTGTTACCGGTATGGTGATTGGATTATGTCACAGCGAAAAAAGCACCAAACGTTTACAAGAATTAGGGTTTTGCGACTATGTATTTTCAGCAGATGCAACACAACCTGTTGCTGTAATGGAAGTAATGGACAAATTAACCAATGGAAAAATGGCTGACGTTTGTATCAACAACGTAAACATCACCGACACTGAAATGACTAGTATTCTTTGTACTAAAAATGATGGCGTTGTTTATTTCTTCTCGATGGCTACTTCTTTTACCAAAGCAGCTTTAGGTGCTGAAGGCGTAGGAAGTGACGTTACCATGATTGTTGGAAACGGATACACCAAAGGTCACGCAGAAATTACATTGGCAATATTGGAAGAGAGCGAAAAATTGAGAAAAGTTTTCACAGATCTATATGCTTAAAAGTATAAATTATTAAATCAGAATAGCACTTCGATGAGCTCAGTGAGACATCCATAATTTTTGGGATTGAGTTTGTTAGAATAAATAAAAAGCATTTTCCGAAAATTATCATAAACGGGTCATGCTGAGGTATTATCCAAAAAAAATGGAACTAAAGGATTAATGACAGTAAAGTAATTTATCGACTTTTACAACTAAATACAAACAGAGCAGTCGTGTTCTTTTAACGGTCATACTGAGCCCTCCTTTTGAGGATAAACCTGTCGAAGTATACATAGTATAAACTTATGAAGTCCTTCGATTAACTCAGGAAGACAAGAAAAGTAGAAAAAATAGAAAAAATTTTCAATCTGTCATTGTTCGTTTATCGAAGTACCGTTTATGATAATTTTAAAATCATGCGATTGATGATATATAAATTTAAGAAAATCTGAAAAGCATCAAAAATAGAAACAAGGGAATTTAAAAGGATTATTAAAAAATGAAAAAAGGTTGCAGATACGGAACACATCGAGTAATTGAACCCCAAGGGACATTGCCACAACCGGCAATTAAGTTGGACAATACGATGGAGATTTATGATAATGAAATATTGATTGATGTAAAAACGCTCAATATTGATTCGGCAAGTTATACTCAAATTCGCAAAGGGTGTAAAGACGATGCCAGTAAGATGAAGGAGATGATTTTATCTATCGTTGCAGAGCGTGGAAAAATGCAAAATCCAGTTACTGGTTCGGGAGGTATGTTAATCGGTACCGTTCGCGAAATTGGAGAGAAATTTCCCAACAAAAAATTAAAAGTGGGTGACACCATTGCAACACTCGTTTCTTTATCACTTACTCCGTTGAAAATAAAGGAGATAAAACATATAGATGCCGAGCACGACCAAGTAGATGTAGATGCTCAAGCTATTTTGTTTGAAAGTGGAATTTATGCTATTCTTCCAAAAGATATGCCCGAAAAGTTGGCTTTAGCGGCATTGGATGTGGCTGGAGCTCCCGCTCAAGTAGATCGTTTGGTAAAAGAAGGTGATACCGTTTGTATC
>JBBRGJ010000183.1:0-6479 GCA_038240835.1 Bacteroidales bacterium
CTCCTTACAACGCAGTTGAGAAGTGGCATGAAATTAAACCTGAGATATTCAATCAAAACCCATTGCAGTTTAAGAATAAAGTCGTACTATTGCAAAGTAATAAAGCAGGTTTACACCAACAACCTTGTGAAACTTGACAAATAAATAAATAATATCTATAGCAAAAGTAGTTGCTACAATTATAATACAAATCCTCCTCGTTTATTACGTGGGGGATTTTTTTTATCACCCCTCCAATATGAAAAAATTGGTTATCTAAAAATCATCTATATTTGTAAAATAATAATAATAATAGTTGTCAGCAAAAATATAATACTCGCATGAACAAAAAACTGGAAAATGGAGACAATGGAACGAACTCAATCAGCACCAACGCCAGCAACGATTTTCAGTCTGTTTTTCAACGGGAAGTTTGTAACAACAGATCTGAGTGTCTGTATGGATAGTAGATTTGACAAAGTGATGGATAAGAAATAAAATACGGAAGCAAAGAGCGCGGTTACAGCTAATGAGAGGACAAAAGAATCATAATATTAAACAAATAAAAACATGAACAAACTCAAACAACTTTTAACAATGGCGTTTTTACTAACGACCATTTTGTCTTTCGGACAATCAAACATTGCAAAGACAGAAGAGCAACCTTACATTGAAGTTACGGGGACAGCGGAACAAGAAGTTATACCCGACGAAATTTACATTGGGATAATAATTAGCGAGAAATATGTGAACAAAGTGAAAGTAACGATTGAAGAACAAGAAGAAAAGCTAAAAAATATCGTAAAATCTTTAGGCATCGACTTGACTAATCTATTTTTATCCGACGCAAATGCTGAGTATGTGAAAGTTTCGTGGCGTACAAAAGATGTTTTGACCAAAAAGAACTATAGCCTAAAAGTATCTGATGCAACAACGGCAGGAAACGTTTTTAAAGAACTTGAAAAACTTGAAATAACAGATGCTAATATTTCAAGAGTAAACCATTCCAAGTTAGACAGCTTAAAAAAAGCAATTAAAATAATAGCAATTAAATCAGCAAAGGACAAAGCAGACTATTTGTTGGCAGCAATTGTTGAGCAGACTGGCAAACCACTTATTATTAAAGAGACAGAATATTTGCCAAATACAAATTATGTTGTAAATACTCGGGGGAGTCGTTCGGGCGGATCAATAAGTTATGTTGACGGAATAAAAATAAAATCTGACTCAAACAATGAAATACAATTTCAAAAAATAAAACTGCAGACAAGTATTTACGTCAAGTTTTCAATCAAATAACAACGGACTATACTGAGACCTTTGCAAAATCAAAAGGATAAGCTATTTTTTAGTTGAATTTAGAAGAATAAGATTATCTTTGGGGAAGAAATTAACCATTTACCACTTAGAGTAGGGAAATTAAAAAACAAAATTATGAAAAGATTTACCTTTTATGTTTCAATTCTGTTTGTATCGATGCTTCTCGCAAATTGCAATAGCAATAAGACAGAAAAAATAGAAAAAATAGAAAAAAATGGGGTTGTTATTGAAATGGCATCTATTCCTGCGGGGACTTTTACCATGGGAAGTCCGGCAAGTGAAGATCATAGAGCAGAATTTGAAACCCAGCATCAGGTAACCTTGAGTGCTTTTAAAATGAGCAAGTACGAAGTTACATTTGAACAATACGACTTGTTTTGCGAGGCAACCAGCAGAAGCAAACCCAGCGATGAAGGTTGGGGACGAGGCAAACGACCTGTAATAAACGTAAGTTGGGACGATGCCACAGCCTTTGCCGAATGGATGGGCTGCCGACTGCCAACCGAAGCCGAATGGGAATATGCCTGTCGTGCAAATACAACTGGACCTTTTAACACAGGCAACAACCTTACTACTTCACAGGCAAATTATAATGGCAATTATCCATACAACGACAATGCAAAAGGTGAAGATCGTCAGAAAACCATGCCCGTTGGCAGTTTTGCCCCAAATGTTTATGGGTTGTTCGATATGCATGGCAATGTGTCTGAATGGTGTAGCAATCGTTGTGTCAACTGGGACGATGATTATCCAAGTGGAGCGCAAACAAATCCTCAAGGTCCTGCAACAGGGTCAAACCACATGATTCGCGACGGTTGCTGGAACGACTACGCACTCAGTTGCCGAAGTGCAAGCCGCCACTACGGGGCTCCAACCGACCAATACAGCTTTATAGGTTTCCGTTTAGTCTCCTCGAAATAAATCTTGCTAAATTATTTTAATTTGCCGTAATGGTCGATTTTTTAAGATGATTGAGTTTTTACTGAGTGAGAATAAAAATGGACTTTGCGACAAGTAACGGTTTTAAGGATTGTGAAAAAATTAGGAATAAGTTGACTCGAAGATAGAAATAAAAAGAAAAAAGACAATGAACAAAAAAAATTATGGATTTTTATTTAGTATTATTTATGGTTTGATGGCTATAATCGTTATTATCGGCGCATACTTGAAATTAAATGGTTATCATTATGGACAATCATTCATCATAATAGGAACTCTAACTGGGTTAATTACCCTAGTTGTTGAGAATTTTCTATTAAAAAAGAGATTGAAGAGGTTTGTAAAAGAGACGAATAGATAAACCCAATATAAAAAAGGGGTTACTCCGATTAGTTTGGGAACGAAGCAACTAGGATCTTAAAGAGATAAAACGAGACCATTGCAAAACCCCAAACTCTGGGTTATTCGAAAAATTTAAACTACTCAGTTCGGACCACGCCAAGTCGTGGCAGGCAGGCTCGTTTCGACAGGCTCAACGCATCGCATCGCAACGCATCTCACGGCATCGTGCCGTCCTTTGGTTCTTAGTAATACCATTAGCTTTAATTTGTTAATTTGAATAACTTCACCCTGATTATTAAAAACATCTTCTCTAAATAGCCTTGAAGAACAAATGAAAACAAAGTTTATACTGATTATTTTAATGTTATTAATTAGCCATAGCGCTATTTCCCAATTTTCTGTGGGAATATCTATTGGCGGAATTGGCTATCACCCCAAACAAGATAAAAACACAGATTTTTATAAATGGAAAATTTTCAACCATAAAAAAGTGGTTGGATTTTCTGCTTTATCATTACTACTCTCCTACCGAATTAATCATTATGTTGGGGTAAAAGTAGTGCAAACCATGGTTTTTCATGATTGCGCCGGAAAATTTGCTGGCATTTCTCACTTGGGTGTTGATTTTCATGACGATATCATTGGATGGGAAAGTCAAAGAGACCAATTTAGCTTTTCATTTGGCCCTTTATGGTATTATCGAAAAAATTGGACTCAAGAGTTAACTTATACAAACGATCCCAATTTTATCACCCTTTCCGAAAATAAAGTTTGGGAAAATAAGTTTGTATGGCATGGTGGACAAATTGAATACGCTTATTTTTTTCAACAAAACAATGCCTTTACAATCAATGTATTACCGGGATATCCTTATCTTTATACGTTTGGAATAGGCGCTAAAACAAATTATTAATTGGTCGTTAAATTTAGCGATATATTGCAATCGCTACTTTCTTAAAACTTCCGTACCTTTGTGTAAAATTAAAAAACATGAATTTTAAAGACAAAGCACTCATTATATTCGACTTTGACGGAACTCTCATCAATAGTATTCCTGATATCGTGTTGGCCATTAATAAGATGTTATCACATTATAATTTAGTGCCATTAACGGAACCGCAAGTTACCCTTTTGGTTGGCAACGGCGCTAAAACCTTGGTGAAAAGAGCGCTGGAACAATCGATGGATATAGTATCAAATGAGTTTTTAGAAGAAGCTTTTGAAATCTACTTTTCAGCATACCGAGAAGTCACCTGCGACAAAACCTACCTCTATCCTGGTGTTTTAGAAACGTTAAACTATCTCTTTGAAAAAGGGTATAAAATGGTGATTTGCAGCAATAAACCATTCAGTTTTATGGAGCCCATTTTGGAAAAATTATCAATAAAACAGTTCTTCAGCGATTGGATTGGCGAAGATTCATTATCCGAGAAAAAACCAAATGCCGCTCCACTTGTTCACTTAGCCAATAAGATAGGAATAAGTGTAGAAAAATGCATCGTGGTAGGTGATTCCAAAAATGACATTCTGGCAGCTCAAAATGCAGGCATGGACAGTATTGGGTTGACTTACGGCTATAACTACAACGAAAACATTGCAACGTATAACCCTACAATCGTAGTGGATGATTTTGCAGACTTGAAAAAATTATTTTAAGATGGAAAAAATTTACACCGTTGGTATTATTGGAGGAGGCGTTTCCGGAGTGGTTACCGCCTTGCAATTAGCCAAATATGACATAGACTCTATTTTATTTGAGCAGAAGAAAAGCGTTGTAAACGGACCTCCTTTCTGTCATTTACATGCCGGAGGGAATCTATATCCAGATATTTCCGACCAGCAATGCATGGTGCTAATGAAACAATCGATAGAGATGGCGCGATTATTCCCACAATCTATCGACCAAAGACCTACCTTTATCAGCATTCCTACTTCTGAAAAATACGAAGTAACTAAAATAGTAAATCGTCTCGAAATATTAGTAAAGTATTACCAGACATTAATCGATGAAGATCCATCCAATGAAATAATGGGCGCTCCAGCAGATTATTATAAACTATATACTAAAGAAGATTTAATCGCTTTGGCAGAAAAACCCACCGTAAAACGTCCCACCACTTCGGATGAATGGATGGCTAATGCGATTAAATTAATTGACCACGACAAGTTGAAAATGCCAGTAATTCTAGTTCAGGAGTATGGATGGAATCTTTTCAGATTGGGAGCTCAGGCTCAATTAGCTTTGATTAAAACAGAAAAATGCAATCTAAAAATAGAAACTACGGTTACAAATATTAAAGATGTTCGCAATCAGAATTTAGATTACAACTGGGAAATATGCACCAACGACCGAGTGTACAAAGTCAATTATTTGGTAAATTCATCTGGTTTTAAAACTGGGAATATTGACAAATCGTTAAATTTGAATGCAAAACGTTTAATTGAATTTAAAGCTGCTTATGTTTCTAAGTGGCAACCCATAGCAGGATTAATTCCAGAACTTATTTTTCATGGCGAACGTGGAACCATAAACGGGATGGCGCAACTTACCCCCTATTGTGATGATTTTTACCAAATTCACGGAATGACCAAGGACATTACGTTGTTCGAACATGGCTTAGTGCAATCAAAAGACAATGAGGTACAACCTGAATTTAACGAAGGAATTAATCAGAAACTACATCATGGCTGGGCAGAAGATGAAATCAAAACCAGAACAGAAAGTGCCGTTAAGTTTATCGAGAAATTTGTCCCTTCGTTCAAATCTGCCATTGTGGGAGGCCCGCCAATGTTTGGAGCTCAGCAAATTCCAGGCGATGATCCAAACTTAAGAGTGGGTGAAGTGAGTTTCCCTTTCAAATCGTATGCACGAAGTGAAATCATCAAGGCATCTTCGGCGCTGACAGTAGCCAATCTAATTATTCGCAAAATTCAGGAAGAAGATATTATTCCTTCTATTCACACAAAAACCAACCAACATTTGCTGTTAGATAGTATTTCAAAAACTGAAATTAACAAATTGGCGAGTGAATTAGCGGTTCAACGGGGTTATCCCGCAGCACTTTCTCGATTGGTGATTGAGCGAAATTAATTGTGGGATTTTTCAACGTTGCAAAAGTCCATAATCAATTAAAATAAAAGCACAAATGATTAGACCAAAACTAGACAAAACAATATCAATCAATGACTTTAGAAACTATTATTGGTTGAAAATGGAACTGATTGATTTTTGCAGAGAAACTGGTATAAAAAGAGCCGGCGGAAAAATTGAAATTGCGGATAGAATATTGAAATATCTCGAAACGGGTGAAATAATTCCGAAATCCGAAAAAGAACAAACAAAATCAAACTTTGATTGGAACAATGAGACTTTAGATGTAGACACTTTAATCACAGACAATTATAAAAACACCGAAAATGTTCGAGCGTTTTTCGAAAAAGCCATCGGCCGTCATTTTAAATTCAATGTGGAATTTATGAATTGGATGAAATCAAATGCTGGCAAAACCCTTGGAGATTCAGTTGAAAAATGGAAGGAAATAATAGAGAAGAAAAAGGACGGAAATTACAAAACCGAAATAGCTCCTCAATTTGAATACAATACTTATATCCGAGATTTTCTGAGCGACAATCCACAATTATCGACCAAAGACGCCATTGAAAGTTGGAAAATAAAACGTGAGAAACCTGAAAAGAAGAAATACAACAAAAGTGATTTAGCGTTTTTGACTCGAAATAAAAAGTACGACTAAAAATGAATATATGACTGTCCGTAATCAATACCAAGTATTTTTTATTGAAGCCAAAATCAACCTGTCCGTTAATTTGTCCCCAAAATAACGTCGGTTAAATTTGTAACAGAATTCATCTAAGTAGTTTTGGACATACTTATCATTAAT
>JBBRGJ010000184.1:0-6427 GCA_038240835.1 Bacteroidales bacterium
ACATTCGACAGGCCGTAAATACGGGCAATTCCATCACCAACCTGAAGCACAGTCCCAACTTCTTCCAATTCTGCCTGGCTTTTAAAGCCTTCCAACTGTTGCTTAAGAATTACCGAAACCTCAGCAGGTTTTATATTTGCCATTTTCTTCTATTTTTATCAGTCAATATTCTATTTCAATTCTGTTTGTAGCAATTTTTCTTTAATCCTTTTCAGTTGCGATGAAATACTTGCATCGTATTGATTGTCGTCAACCCGAAGCACAAAACCACCAATCAGGTCTTCATCAATATTTTGACTTAACTGTATTATGCCACCAAATTCATTCTCAAGAGATTTTCTAATTTGATTAACAAGTGTTTCGTTTATTGGTTTTGCAGTGGTAAGAACAGCTGTTTTTATTCCCTGGTCTTGCTTATACAATTCTACCAGATTTCGGAATATGCCGGGAATATTTTTTTCACGTCTGTTTTGGGTAATAAGTAAAAGAAAATTCAGGGAAAATAAATTGATCTTACCATCAAAAATAGCTTTCAGGGCTTTCATTTTTTCTGAAACCGGAATTACAGGACTTTCGATCAAAAGAATAAAATCGCTGCTTGAATTACACACAGACGAAATTAATCCCGCATCTTTTTGAAGTTCTCCGATCAGGTCCTTTTCCTTGGCGAGCGAGAAAAATGCTTTGGAATATCGTACGTTGATTTTACTTTTATCCATAAATTTATTTCAACTTCAGGTCTTTTAACAGATCTTTGACCAGTATTTCCTGATCTTTTGGATTTTCGAGCTCTCTTCGTATCACATTTTCAGCAATCATTAGCGAAAGTTCGGCTACCTGCTTTTTGATATCGCTGATAGCGGCATCTTTTTCGGCAATGATTTGTTGACGTGCAATTTCAATTCCTTTTTGAGCTTCCCGGTTCGCCTGTATTCTGGCCTCAGCGACAATTTTATCCTTTATATCCCGGGCTTCCTTAATTATAATTACCTTTTCCTTTTTGGCTTCTGCAATTATCATATCGTTACTGGCTTTTAATCCTGCAACTTCTTTACGTGCAATTTCTGCTGAATTCAATGCCTCTGAAATCGATATTTCACGATCTTTTAAGGCTTTCAAGATAGGCCCCCATGCAAATTTTTTCATGATCAAAAGAACGATCCCGAAAATAATGAGCATCCAAAATATTGTACCGTAATCCGGAGTTACAAATCCCATGATTTTTGTGATTTTGATTAAATGAAGCCCAACTCCCGGCAATCCCGAGAGCGGGCCACAAAACAAAAATTTCTTAAATAAAGATTACCAACGCACAGATGATAACGGCAAAGAATGCAACGCCTTCGATCAAAGCTGCCGAAACAATCATGTTTGAACGAATGTCACCGCTGGCTTCAGGTTGACGTGCAATTGCTTCCATTGCGCTGGCTCCGATTTTGCCAATACCGATACCTGCGCCAATGGCTGCCAAACCGGCCCCCAATGCAGCTCCCATTTGTCCGAGAGCCAAGTCTGCTAAAATGATAAATAATGCAGTCATAATCAATTGAATTTATAATGATGAATAATTAATGATGCTCTGATGTTGCCATCCCAAAATAAAGCGCTGATAGCAATGTAAAAACGTAAGCCTGAATAAAGGAAACCAATATATCAAGCAAAACAATAAAGACTGAAAATGCCACAGAAACAACCGAAACGCCCAATCCTGCCTCAATGCCCATCAGTTTGTTGAAAATGAATATCAGGCTGACAAAAACTGTTACGATCATGTGACCTGCCAGCATATTTGCAAACAACCGGACCATCAGTACAAACGGTTTAGTAATAACTCCTGAAAGCTCAACGATCGGCATCAATGGAATGGGGTATTTCAGCCACCATGGAACATCTGGATTGTATATTTCTTTCCAATAGTGTTTATTTGCGTTTATGCTTGTAATGAAAAAGGTAAACAACGCCAAAACCATTGTCACGGCAATATTTCCTGTAACATTTGATCCAAAGGGAAAAACAGGGATTAATCCAAGTAGATTATTAATCAGTATAAAGAAAAACGAAGTTAACAGAAAAGGCATGAATTTCTCGAACTTATTTTCACCTATAGCAGGTTTGGCCACTTCGTCGCGTATAAAAAGAATAATGGGCTCAAACAGATTCTGCATCCCTGCAGGTGCCTGATTTGCATGCTCTTTGGCCGACTTGGCAATGTTCAGGAAAATAAGTAAAAGAATAATTACACTGACGAATATCCCTGCAACAGTTTTTGTAATCGACAAATCCCAAGGCAAACCTACGACTTCTCCATTTTCATTTATTTCAACAATTTTCCCTTCATTCTCTCCTTCGTTTTCAATTCGGAAGCCGTTGTAATTTTCGTGTCCGTGATGAAATCTGGAAGACATAAATAAATTCCAGCCTTTGTTTGAACTGTAAAGTATTATTGGCAATGGAATACTGATGTGCGTTTCACCAAATGTCGCAATGTGCCATTCGAAAGCATCAGAAACATGCTCAATTACATATTTACCTGCATCAAAGCTTTTTGCAGTTTCAGTTTCTTCGGATTTAACTGGTTCTTCACTTGCCTGAACATTTCCTGTACCGATAAATACTGCAAAAATGATAAATATTAAAGGTCGTATTATTTGTATCATTGTATTGTATTCTGCGATCAACAAATTTAATTTTTTAAAAGTAATAAAAGCTAACCTTTGTCGGCTAAGAATCTTTAGTTTTTTAATTGTCTTACAAAAGACAAAATTTCATATACTTCAAAGATTGTATAAACAACATACAACAGCAAAAAATTGACTAAAAATATCTTTGCATCCTCTTTGTTCGTAATCACAAATACGATAACTACTGCCAAGTAAAAAAACATTTTTATAAAACTAATGGCCATATATTGGGCTGTAAATCTTGAACCTGATTTACCAGCAATATTTAACAAATAAGCATGTACAAGGTTTGTTGAGATGTAAAAAAAGGCCAGGATAACTGGTAAAATTGAACGGTAAAACTGGTCGAATACCGTGAAATATAGAATTGCCCCCAATATTAAGACAATGACAGTCAGAATTGTAGATTTTAAAAGAAAACTTTTCATTCCAAGATTGATTGAAAATTATTTTTTGAAATATTAATAAAAATGTTACTCCGAAAACTACAAAAATTTACGAATCGCATGATAAATAGCACCGGCAACTGATAAAATCATTAATCCAAGGGTGAATGCCGGAAAGCTAAGTTCAAGCCATTGGTCAATTTTTATACCCACAAAAACACTGATACCCATAATAGCCATCATTTCGAAAGCCAAACTGGAGTAACGAATAAAATCATCAAATTGTTTCTTTGGTTTTTTATACTTGTCGTTATTCATTATTTGAGGTTTCATCGCCCATGGTGCAGGTTCCAACAAAAAATGAACCGGGTTCAATCGATAATTTCCCGGTAATAACATCGCCGGAAACTTTTGAGGAAGTTCTTAAAGAAAGTAACTCAGCAATAACCAATTTGCCTGTTTGAATTCCGGCAATTTCGCAACTTTTACATCTTATATCACCTTCTACCTTTCCTGAAGCTCCAATCACCAACCGGCCTTTTGTTTCCAAATTTCCAATTAATTCACCATCAACCCTTATATCGCCATCAGAAAGCAGATCTCCCGTGATCTTGGTTCCTTTGGCTATCAGATTAATTACCTGCGGATTAATTACATTGATTTCTTTTGCCATTTTCTTACTATTTTTTGAACGAACCTCAAATATAATAAAGCTTAAAGAAGGACTTTGCATTTACTCCTAAAATGTGGCTAATAAATCACAAAAAAACGTGTATCCTTCAGGAAACACGTTCTGCAAAATATTGTTGCTTATATTATTTTAAATAAAATGATAAAGGAAAGTGATTGTACCTTCGTAGGCAGATTTACGGTTTCCCTCTATCTCCATGGTAACGTTTAGCTGGATTTTGGAAATTCCCCGTAAGTTGGTCACCGATTTCAAAACTACACGGGTTCTGATTCTGCTGTTTACAAGCACTGGCCGATTGAACCGAAAGGATTCGATACCGTAATTAACCAGCATTTTGATGTTTTCAACCTGAATAATCTGATCCCACATATAAGCAAGCAGCGACAAAGTAAGATAACCATGGGCGATCGTGCTTCCAAAAGCACCTTGTGCTTTGGCCCGCTCCTCATCAACATGAATCCATTGATGATCAAAAGTAGCATCTGCAAATTTGTTGATCTGATCCTGGGTAACAGTCATATATTCTGAAACGCCCAGTTCCAGTCCAACATGTTTTTCAAACTCTTCGTGACTTCTGATGATCAACTTTCCCATGACTAGAATCGTTAAGTACGGCTATAGTTTATTTATTTCTTCGGATCGTAAGCCCATTTTAGGTATATAGTTCCCCAGGTAAAACCCGCACCGAAAGCAACAAGAACAATATTATCTCCCTTTTTTAACTGGCTTTCATAATCATATAAGCAGAGCGGAATGGTTGCAGCAGTAGTATTTCCGTACATTTGAATATTTACCATTACCTTCTCCCTGTCAATTCCCATTCGTCGGCCAACAGCATCAATAATTCTCAAATTTGCCTGATGTGGAACAAGCCAGGTTAAATCATCTGCTGTAATCTCATGCTTTTGCATCATTTCCAAAGCAACATCGGCCATATTCGAAACTGCTGTTTTAAAAACAGTTTGTCCTTCCTGATAAATAAAATGTTCATCATTATCAATCGTTTCGTAGGAAGCAGGCTTCAAAGATCCTCCGCTTTTAATATGAAGGAATTGTGCTCCTGCACCATCAACACGGTTGATATGATCAATTACGCCAAGATCTTCAGTAGTAGGTTCCAATAAAACGGCAGCGGCACCATCGCCAAATAATGGACAGGTTGCGCGGTCTTTGTAGTTTATAACCGATGACATCATATCGGCTCCTAAAATAATTACCTTTTTATACTGCCCGCTTTCAATAAATTTTGCCCCTGTGGTCAATGCATAAACAAATCCCGAACACGCAGCGGTAAGGTCAAAGCTCCATGCGTTAATTAATCCGGCTTTAAAATTGATAATATTTGCGGTAGCTGGCAACGGACTATCAGGCGTCATTGTGGCACAAATCAACAAATCAATTTCTTCAGGCTTGGTTCCTGTTTTTTCCAGAAGTTCCTTTATTGCAGCAACCCCCATATCTGAGGTAGCGAGACCTTCTTCTTTCAGAATTCGACGTTCTTTAATGCCTATACGCTGCATGATCCATTCATCAGAAGTTTCGACCAGTTGACTTATCTCTTCGTTGGTTAAACGGTACTCAGGAAGAAATGCTCCAATGCCTGTTATTGCAGCACGAATATTATCCATAAAAAATATTTTAAATCAAACTTATCAAAATGACTTTCCTGAAATTAACCGGAAAATCAATAAAATAAAACTATTGAACCGAAAATTTAAATGGGGCGCAAGTTAGGATGAAAAATCTAAAACGCAAAGAAATATCAGGCATATAATTACCTAACTCCTTTTAAAACAATTAATTAATTTGTTCGAATATTAAAACAGGAGGGTATAAAAATGGTCAGAAGAAGGATGTTCTTCTGACCATAGTAATTCAGTTATTAAACTGTAACGTCTTTTTCGATTGCCAACTTACCTCTGTAATATCCACATTCCGGACAAACAGTATGATATTTTACAGTGGTTCCACAATTAGAACACGCTGCCAATGTTGCAGGTGTTGCTTTGTAATGTGTTCTTCTCTTGTCTCTGCGGGCTTTTGAAACCCTGTGCTTTGGATGTGCCATCTTAACTTATCTTTATTCGTTATCTAAAAATTTCTTTAAATCATTCCAGACAGGGTTTTTTGGTTCGTCATCCCTGACTATGTAATTGTTCAGCTTTTCGATCATTTCAGGATCACATGTTGAGTTCCCGTTTTCATCGTCAGGATGAACTTTTTTGATCGGAATCGCCAAACATATAAACTCATATATCAACTGAGAAACGTTCAGTTGATAATCATTTGCGCTGACCCAAATTAAATCATCGCCATCAGTAAACTCTTTTTCGCCCAACCTGACAAAAATTCTCTCCCGGCTTTCAACCGGTTGATCGTACATTTCAAGGCAACGATCGCATTGTACATAGACAGTTCCTTTCAGATCAAACCAAAAGACCATCAACGAACTTTGCTTTTCGAGGGTTACACAAACATTTACATTTCCATCTTCAACTACGCCTCCGTCAAACTCCGCAAAGAATTTGCCATCGATTTCGTAATCAAAAACATGCTTTCCGATTGAAAGCCCTTTGAACGCAATGTTATATTTAGATCGTATGCTCATTGCCTGAAAAAGTTTTGCAAAAGTATAAAAAATAAGCAAACACGAAAAATATATTGATTTT
>JBBRGJ010000185.1:0-6414 GCA_038240835.1 Bacteroidales bacterium
TTGATCTTCTGTAGCATCTAAGCTAAACATAAGGTCAAATACTTGTTCTACAACCTCTTCAGGTTTGCAATTTGGTTTATCTACTTTGTTGACAACAACAACTGGTTTTAAGTTTAACTCAATCGCTTTTTGAAGTACAAAACGAGTTTGAGGCATCGGTCCTTCAAAAGCATCTACGACCAAAATACAGCCATCGGCCATGTTTAATACACGTTCTACTTCTCCTCCAAAATCGGAGTGACCAGGTGTATCAATAATATTGATTTTTACGTCTTTGTAATGAACCGAAACATTTTTCGCTAAAATAGTGATTCCACGCTCGCGCTCCAAATCGTTGCTATCTAAAATTAGGTCGCCTACCTCTTGGTTGTCACGGAACATTTTGACTTGATGTAAAATTCTGTCAACTAAGGTGGTTTTCCCGTGGTCAACGTGAGCTATTATAGCTATGTTTCTGATTTGGTGCATATTAACTGTTTAATATTAAATTTGATGCAAAATTACTAAAATTTCAGGAATTATTGGCGAAAAAAATGAATATAAAGCAGATTTAACTCTATTTTTATTTTTTTATTGAGTGCTGGAAAGGGAAGACGAAGGGTAGAAGGTGACTGGGGAAAGTGACAGTGTAACGGAGTGACGGGGTGACGGGGTGACGCGCGAAGCGTGGATTTTGTTTGTCGCTGATTTACTGGTATTTTTTTTAGCCACGCTACGCGCATCATCGCCTTGCGCTGTTAACTGATCACTGATCACTGTTAACTGCTAACTGATGACTGTTAACTGTTAACTGATCACTGTTTAGTAAATAAATCGAAAGTGAGCTGCTGAATCTAAGGAGGTGGTTTTTGCAATCAATTGATTGTTGTTTAGGGTGTCGATTACGACAAAATGTCCTGTGGAATTAGCCAGCGCCAACGATCCATCGGGGTAGTTGTGGATGACAAATTTTTCCCATTGACCAATTTGATCTCGATTGGCAACGCATAATCCATTCAATCCCAAATCGGAACATAGGTATTTTCCGTTGGAGTTGACGATGGAAATTTGGGATCTTTCTAATTCAATCAATTGGAAGGTTTCTGCTTCGGAAAAAGAGATTGGATGATCGCTTTTTTGAAGAGTTCCCTGTTCGCCAGTTGTGATAAAATGGTGGTCGGCACTCTTTATTTTAAAGGGAATACGACTCTCTTTGCAGAAATACGATTGGTATTCTTGCGTGTTGAATGGAAAAACTTTATTCTTTTTCATCATTTGGTGATACTCCATCCAATCCCATTCTCCTCCCATAAAACATTGAGCATAGTTGCGCGAAAACTGGATGTTGGCATACGAAAAGTAGAAGATAATCACCCCCAATAATATTTTTAAAATCCATGATTTTGAATCAGTTACGACTTTGTAAAAAGAGGTCAACGAAATTGCCAATATCGGAAGTATGTCCACAAATGGTCTCATGCTAAAGCTGCAACCCCACGACCAACACCACCAGGATGATGAAATAAACAACATCAACAGGAACGTAAATAGTGTGACAATTCCATTAAAATCCTTTTTGAAGAGTTGATAAATTGAACCGAAGAGAAATAGAATATAGATGGGTGTGTAGAGCAACAATCCATTCATGGGACTGAAAAGAACCTCTTTTATTTTTGGACTAAAAAGATTTGTAAACCCTTCATTGCCATAAGAGTAATAGAGAAAACTTCCAGATAAATATTTGTAGTAAAGTAATTGGGGTAAAAAAATCAGAAAAACAATCGTTATGATTAAAACAATGTTGATTGGTTTTAATAATATAAAAAAACGCTCTTTCAAATCCTTAAATGACTGAATATCAATAAATAGACACAAGAATAAAAACAAAACATTAATGGGCCGAATCAGTAAGATAAATCCACTGGCGATGGATAACAGGATAAAATATTTTATTTTTTGAGTCGTAATATGTTTTTGAAACGCCCACAGAAAAAATGACATCATCGAAAACGTAAACACATGACTCATAAAAGTATGGACGATGGAGTAGAAAAATAGATTTGTGGCCAAAAATAGAGTAAGGAGTGTGAGAAGTACATGTTTTGTTTTGAATCTGGTTTTCAGAAACATAAACAGAAAAACCATTCCAATCAACAGATAGAAAATCGAAGCATAATTTGCGATTTTAAAGTACGATTTAGTAAAACCTGTGGCGGGTTCTCCAATTGCTTTTTGATAAATATGATTTGTGATAAAAAATGGAGCAGACAATATTGCAATTCCGCAGGTGTATTTCGTTTTTATTTTGTTGGTGACGGTATCTAATTCAAATCCACGACCTGTTTTTTCATCTACCTGAGCGGGAAACTCATTTGCGCTAAACCCATAGATGAAAGTCGCAGGTAAATAGACATAGTACCCAGCCCTGTCGGCAAATATTTCTGCTTGATAATCAAATACGTTCTTGTTGTTTGTTTGTGAGGAAAAGTTAGATAGATAGAGCCATAGAAAGAGAAATGAGAGCACAAATAGAGTATTCTTTGCCCAAGTATGTTGAGACAAAAACGCTTTTGGACTAAAAGATAATTTGTGAATAAAATCTTTGATTTTCAAATTCATTGTTGATCCTATTTATTTCTGCAAAAATAGAGACTTTTTCTCCAATAATACAAAAAAATAAACTTTTTAAAAAAGAGTTGGGTTTATTGAGCGTATTATTCAAACAAATAAGGAATCATGTCTTCAATTTTCCCCAGTGGAATTATTTTGATTTTAAACTTGCCGGTTTCTAAGCCTTTTACATTATATCGGGAGATAAATATCCGTTTAAAACCCATTTTATCGGCTTCGGCAATTCGTTGATCTATGCGAACCACGGGACGAATTTCGCCAGAAAGTCCTACTTCCGCAGCAAAACAGTCTTTGGAATCGATGGAAATATCTTCTCCCGACGACAGAATGGCTGCAATGATGGAAAGATCGTTGGCTGGATCGTCTACTCTAATGCCACCTGCAATGTTTAAAAACACATCTTTGGTTCCTAATTTAAATCCACAACGTTTTTCTAAAACTGCCAATAACATGTTTAGTCGTCGTAAGTCAAAACCCGTTACAGAGCGCTGTGGCGTCCCGTAAACAGCAGAACTCACCAATGCTTGCGTTTCGATGAGCAATGGTCTGAGTCCTTCAATGGTGGCTGCAATGGCAACTCCTGAAATAGAGTCGTCCCGTTGAGAAATTAAAATTTCGGAAGGGTTGGAGACTTCTCGTAATCCGGTAGAAGTCATTTCGAAAATTCCTAACTCTGAAGTCGACCCAAAGCGGTTTTTCACCGAGCGGACAATTCTGTAACCATAATTACGATCGCCTTCGAACTGTAAGACGGTGTCTACAATGTGTTCCAATATTTTGGGACCTGCAATGTTGCCATCTTTGGTGATATGTCCTACAATAAAGATAGGAATGTTGGTGGCTTTTGCAATTTGTTGCAACTCGTTGGTTGTCTCTCTAATTTGAGAAATACTGCCTGCCGACGATTCGATGATTTGAGTGGTTAACGTTTGAATGGAGTCCACGATGATGATTCCAGGAGTTAGTTCTTCAATGGCTGGAATGATATTTTGAATCACTGTTTCGGTTAAGATGTAGAGATTATCGTTAACCATTCCCATTCTGTCAGCACGAAGTTTTAGCTGCTGACTGCTCTCTTCGCCCGAAATATATAAAACTTTTACCCCATTCAGTTGAAGAGCCACTTGCAATAGGAGGGTAGATTTTCCAATACCAGGTTCGCCTCCCAACAAAATAAGGGAACCCGGAACTAATCCTCCACCAAGGACTCGATTGAACTCTTGGTTGTGTAAATCTATTCTGAAATTACCATCGGAGACGATGGAACTTAAAAGTTGTGGTTTTTTATTTATTGGGGAAGAAAAAGAGGGCGTATTTTTGTTGCTTTTCTGAAGAACTTCCTCCTGAAGCGTATTCCACTCGCCACATGCAGTGCATTGTCCATTCCATTTGGCCGATTGTGCGCCACAGCTGCTACAGAAATAAGCGGTCTTAGTTTTGCTCATAATGATTGTTTTTGAGAGTTAGAAAGCGAATTACGCGGATTGCTTATGATTAAGTATGATTTTTTTTAAATTCGTTATCAACTTTTTTGTATTATTTTTTTGTGTATTCCGCTGATTCGTCTAACCTTAAATCCACTTTAATCTATAAAAAAGAAATCCGCGGAAATCCTGAAAAATCTGCGTCATCCGCGTCCCACTGCTATCTGATAAATCCGCATCATCCGTGTTCTATTGCTATCTAAGTTCCGTTTTGTTTGTGAATACTCGTCGTCTAAAATCTGGTGTTTTTCCAAAATTCAGCAACAATCCAACTTCTATTTCGGTTGCTTTTAGATAATTAATTAATTGAAATTCATGTTGTTCGCACAACGACTCAGCTGCTTTTAATTCAACGATTACACAATTGTTCATAATTAAGTCAGGGAATATTCTCCCACCTTTATCTTTTGATAATAAACTGTTATCTTTTTTAGTTTTTCAACAATTAATCCCATGGAAGTGAGTTCAATAAACAATGCATTCTCATAAACTTTTTCCAAAAAGCCATAACCTAACGTATTATATACAGTGTAAAAGGCTCTGATTATTTTGCTCGTTAAATCTGAATGTTTAATGTTATCGAGTGTCATGGTCTTTTTAAATTTGAGGCAAAATAAAAAAAATGCAATTAGTATTCAATCCGTAAAACAAATTTATCAATCTGAATTATTATAGTGTCCTGAAAAAAAAATCCGCGTTCTACTGCTATCTAAAAATCTTCAAACATCCACAAAAAAAATCCGCGTTCATCCTGAAAAATCTGCGTCATCCGCGTCCCATCGCTATCTATAAAAAAAATCCGCGTTTATCCTGATAAATCCGCGTCATCCGCGTCCCCTTGCTATCTAAGTCTATTTTACGCGAGTAAACTCACCGTAGAATCCGTTTTTATTGAACCATTTGAAATATTCATCATTTAGCTGTTTCACTTTTCCGTCAGCCATAACCCAGTTCAAATCTGCGCCAGATATTTTTTGGGTGATATTTAACGTGTAATTTTCTCCGTTAAATCCCATGTTGTATTTTGCTCTAGAAACTTCCACGTTCATAGTATCGTTAATTGCAGTTTGAGAGATGATTAATTCACCCGATTTAAACTCCCAAAAGGTAGTAGGCTGAGGCGTTCCAACGTTTGTAACTTCAATTTTTTTCCATTTTCCCTCTAATTTAGCCTCTTTACTTTTAGTACACGAAGCCATTACAATTAGGGTAGAGATGACAAATACTATTACTTTTGCTTTCATTACTTTCTATTTTTATTTTACAAATTTACATTTTTTTTTAATTCAAATCTATTTTTAACAAAAAAAAGTAGCCCCCAATTTAGAGCTACTCTTTCTTTTGATATCAATTTACGCTATTCATTGACAGAATTGAGTCTATTTCTGTAAATTTTATTTGATTTTCGACGTTTCACTGCAATCTTCATTTTGTACGCAATCAAGTACATTGCAGGGACTAATAGCAAAGTTAAAAACGAAGCAAAGGACAACCCGAAAACAATCGTCCACGAAAGATTAGACCAAAACTGTACATTGTCGCCTCCAAACCTAATTTGAGGATTAAAGGAGGTAAACAAAGTAGAGAAATTAATACTCATTCCCACAGCAAGTGGAATTAGTCCAAGAATTGTCGCGATAGCAGTTAACAGTACGGGGGTGATTCTGGTCTTCCCAGCTTCTACAATTGCATTTCTGGTTTTCAGTCCTCGTCGTTTCAGTTCATCGATAAATTCGACAATTAGAATTCCATTTCTTACCACAATTCCACCCAGAGCGACAATTCCTAATCCTGTCATGATGACTGAAATATTCATATTAAAAATTACAATTCCCAATAATACCCCAATAATGCTGAAGAATACTTCGCTCAGGATTAACAACGTTTTGCTGATGGAATTAAATTGAGCAATTAAGATGAAGAAAATTAATCCAATGGCTATTGCCATCGCAAAAAATAGGAAGTTCATCGACTCTTTTTGGTCTTCATTCTCGCCCGTTAAATCAATTTTCACCCCATCGCTTACTGGATAAGAAGCAGCAATTTGTTTGATGTTATTCGTCACCTCATTGGCTGTATATCCACTTAATATTTCGGAGCTGAGGGTGATGACTCTTTTTAGGTTCTTCCGTTTAATTCCTCCGTATGAATTGGTGTATTTTACTTGAGCTACTGCCGAAAGAGGAATTTGACGAAATTGACCGCTGGCCATATCTCTGTATGATATTTTCATATTCATGATGTTGTCGATGCTCTCACGTTGATCGGTTGAATATCTTAACTGAATAGGGAACTCATCTTCATTCTGTTTGAATTTGCT
>JBBRGJ010000186.1:0-6413 GCA_038240835.1 Bacteroidales bacterium
CAAAATTCGTGGATCTACGAAAGCTCG
The DNA here is from genome assembly GCA_038240835.1 of Bacteroidales bacterium. Lineage (GTDB taxonomy): Bacteria > Bacteroidota > Bacteroidia > Bacteroidales > WCHB1-69 > JBAXTE01. Next base: position 28 of record JBBRGJ010000186.1, read on the forward strand.
ACCGAAAGAGGTTTTTTGAAAAAACAAAAAGATTTTCTTTGCTCCCGGAATTTATCCCGCTTCGGCGGGAGGGCTGGGGCAAACAAAGAAAATCAGGGAAGAGGAAGAACAGTTATCAGTGAACAGTTAACAGCGCGAGGCGAGTCAGAAGATAGCATACAGTTAACAGTTATCAGTGAACAGTTAACAGCGCAAAGCGAGTCAGAAGATAGCATACAGTGAACAGTGAACAGCTAGCAGTTAGCAGAGCATCCCGAATTTTTACAAAATTCGAGGATTTACGAAAGCTCGACCGAAATACAACAGTTAGCAGTGAATATTGATCAGCGCAAGCGACGATTTGGGGAGCTAGACTCTCGCGAAGCAATCTCCGCTTGGCGGGCTCGTCACTCGTCACTCATTACTCCCGAAAAAACAGTCCGCAGGACTTGTGCTGAGCAAAGTCGAAGCATGGCGGATTTATTTTTCGGGATCGTCACTTCTTCTTCTTCTCTCTTTCAACAGCTTTTTTGTTTTCTGAAAAAAAATTGTACCTTTATCGTCTGGAATTAGGGGTAATAGTTAATTATTAAATTGCTATTTATAGCAGACGGGGCAAAATAATGGTTTTTAGTAGCGCTTTATTTCTTGTCTATTTTTTGCCCATTCTTTTGGTGGTTTATTATTTTACCCCAAAAAGATTCAAGAACATTGTTTTATTAGTTTTTAGCATCGTTTTTTACGCTTGGGGTGCGCCAAAGTTTATTTTTGTATTACTTGGAACCACTTTTATTGATTATCATGTGGTGAAATACATGGATACCATCGAAGATAAAAAGCGAAGAAGATGGTTTCTGCTGATTCCTCTTTTTATCAATGTAGGGTTGCTTTTCTATTTCAAATATGCCAATTTCTTTATTGATAATGTAAATGGATTGGTGGAGTCGTTGGGTGGAAAATCGATGCCTTTACTCAACGTGATTATGCCCATTGGAATTTCGTTTTACACATTCGAAACTTTGACTTACGTAGTAGATGTTTATCGGAAAGTGCACAAACCGCTGAACCATTTTTGGAATTATCAGTTGTACATCATCTTATTTCCCAAATTAATTGCGGGACCGATTATCCGCTACCACGAAATTTCGGATCAGATTACTGGGCGATTTGAAACGGAATCGGTGGATGAAAAATTGACTGGTTTTTTTAGATTTTGTATTGGTTTGGCCAAAAAAGTACTGATAGCCAACGCCATGGGGCAATATGCCGATTCGATGTTTGCGCTACCCATAGAAACGTTGGATAGCTCTACGGCTTGGATGGGAACACTGGCGTACACTTTCCAGATTTATTTTGATTTTTCGGGCTATTCAGATATGGCTATCGGATTGGGACTGATGTTGGGATTTCGGTTTCCCGAAAACTTTCACAACCCCTACGTATCGCGCAGCATATCAGAATTTTGGCGCAGTTGGCACATTTCGTTGGGCAATTGGATGCGCAACTATTTGTACATTCCACTGGGTGGCAACAGAGTTTCCAAAAACCGTTTATATTTCAACCTCTGGTTGGTGTTTCTGCTCTCCGGTCTTTGGCATGGCGCCTCGTGGACCTTTATTGCTTGGGGAGCATTTCACGGTTTTTTCCTAATTCTCGACCGAATATTTTTAGAAAAATGGTTGCTAAAACTTGGTAAAATCATCTCCATTCCGTTCACTTTTTTCGTTGCAATGATTGGTTGGGTTCTGTTTAGAGCAGATACGATGAGTCAGGCTTTAGGTATTTGGAAAGAGCTATTTAGCTTCAACTTCCATCTGAATGCGCAATTTTTAGAAACCCGGTTTTTTGTCATCTTAGCCATTGCCCTCTTCTTCTCATTCTTCGCTTTTTCGGAATTTACCAAAAAAATCCAGACTTATGTCTTTGGAATTGAAAAAAAGAGTTGGGCTCATGTGGGTTTTGTTGGATTGGCAATTGCGCTCTTCCTGATCTCTTTAGGAAATATTTTTACCTCCGATTATAATCCATTTATTTATTTTAGGTTTTAAGAGATGAAAAAAACATTGCTAATTATAATCTTGTTTCTGTTGTTAACCCCCATCACAGTGGGTCTGTTTTCGCTTATCACAGAAAAACCGTTGGATGGCTCATTTGTGGGAGAAAAAGAGTATTCGCTAAAATACTTCACCTGGAGTAGGTGGTTTGACGACCGATTTCAGGAAGCAATGGTAAAACGATGTGCCCAAAAAACAGGATTTAGAAATACATTGATACGAATTGCCAACCATTTAGATTTTGAAATATTAGACAAACTCCATGCAGACAAAGCCATTCTGGGGAAAGACAATTATCTTTTTGAAGAGGGATATATCATCGATTATACAGGAAAAAACTATGTGGGGGCATCGTATATAAAAGAGAACTTAAAGCAATTTAAAACAGCCCGGGACGTTCTTTTAGAAAGATATAATATTCAACTATTATTAGTTTTAGAACCTGGAAAAGCCGGAACTTATCCGGAGAAAATTCCTGCGAAATATCGTCCGTTGGAACGCACCATTTCCAATTACGAATCGTATAAAACGACTATAAAAGAGTTAGAAATTCCATGTTTGGATTTACAATCGTACTTTACTTCGTTGAAAAAGGATTCTAAATATCCTCTATATCCAAAATATGGTGTGCATTGGAGTACTTATGGAATGTGGTTGGCAGCAGATACTCTTTTAAGATTTGCCAAATCGGAGACTAAAATAGATCTTACAGAAGTAAAGTGGGGTGAAATAAAAACAACAGACGAATTAAAAGATGTCGATTTTGATTTAGAAAAAACCATCAACTTATTGTACGAATTGCCACACGAAACACTGGCATATCCCGAAATTGTTATCGATACAATCGGCAAAACAAAACCTAGGGTGTTAACGATTGCGGATAGTTATTTTTGGAGTATTTATGACAATAACGTACCTCAACAAGCTTTTGCAAATAGCGATTTTTGGTATTATAACACAACCATTTACCCACATATTTGGGGAGATGATGTAAAATGGGTAAAAGACACAAATTACATGGAACAGGTAAAAAGCAACCAAATTATTCTGTTTATGATCACCGAAATGAATTTGTACAAAGCTTTTTGGGAATTTCCCGATAGTATTCTCAAACATGAACTTCCCGATTATAAAACTCCCGATTGGTTTGTTGTATCTCGAAAATTATTGAACTACGAGCCATATTATAACACAATACTACATTATTGCACCTTATATCATCTACCTTTCGACAAAGTACTCACTGGGTTATCCCAATTTATATGTAATGCTGAACGTTTTCCCAAACTTGAAAAGCATCACTGGTTTTGGATTTTGCTTTCCGAAAATCGATTATACAATACTCCAGAAACGATGATTAATTTAAAAACTCAAGCCAAAAATGACAATATTTCACTCCGAAAACTCGTTTACAACAATGCTTTGTGGCTTTTCGAAGAAAGTGTAAAAAACAAAAACCTAATGTTTTACTAGTGCGCATAAAAAACTGACTAAAAAAGATATGAAAAAGCTATTAATCGTTTTGTTAATGGTACTTCTTGCCAAAGTGGGAGTATCGCAAGCGGAAAATTTCGATTTGCAAGATTTGCTCACTTCCACCAATCAGCAGCGACTGAAATATGGGAAAAAAGCCACCAAAAAAAACCCGGGTATCGACACCTTGGTGTGGAACGAAACATTGGCAGCTGCCGCAAGAGTGCAAGCAAATTATTTGTACAATAAGCGAAAACTCTCACACACAGGTTCATTCGGTTCGTCGGTTGGTTCTAGAACGAAAAAGCTAGGCTATAAATGGAGTGCTTGTGGCGAAAATTTGGCAAAAGGACAAGAATCGATTCCCGAAGTAATCAAAGCATGGATGCAAAGTCCAGGACACCGAAGGAATATTTTAGACCCAAATTTTGCTGAATTTGGCGCCGCTGTATTGATGGGCAAAGATGGACAACTTATTTGGGTTCAGGTGTTTGGAACTCTAAAGTAGTTTTTTTTCTTGTTTTTTTCTACCACACAAGAGCTAATATTGAAAGCAAAGTGCTTTCTCGTGAGTTTTTGACACAGAAAATCATTTTACTTCGAAGATTTTTATTTTGAATTGACCTCTTTTGACTTCCCGCCTTGCGGAATAAACTCCAGCAACCAAAATTCAATTAGTAATCAGGACAAGACTTCGCCAAAAAACCTAGAAAAAAAGACTTAGGAGTATCAAGACAAAAGTATCAAGTAAAAACATTACATTTGCTAAATAAAAACTCGATTTGCATGAACAGGCATACTCAAATATTATTCAATAACACTCTAAAGAAAAGCTTCCATAGCGACAAATGTGCGGGTATGAATCCGCAATTTATCTCTTACAACACTGGATTAAGGTGTATTGAAAAAATTCAGGGAGAAGACAGAGAAGAGAAAAATCTCTTTTTCTACCACTCAGATCATATCGGAAGTTCTTCCTTCGTTACAGATCGCACAGGAATTGCCAGCCAGCATTTGCAATATTTACCTTTCGGCGAACTCTTTGTGGAACAGCAAACACTTACCAACTACTCCACCCCATACAAGTTTTCGGGTAAAGAAAAAGATGAAGAAACTTCTTATTCCTACTTTGGAGCTCGGTATTATATGAGCGATGTGAGTATTTGGTTATCTGTGGATCCACTGGCAGAGAAATATCCTAGCATGAGTCCGTTTATGTATTGTGCTGGAAACCCGATAATGTTGATTGATCCAGATGGGAGAGATATTGACCCAACAGAGGAAGCATGGAGTGTGATGAATGAGTCATTCAAAGCGACTTTAGGTGAAAATAATCCTTTTTCATATAATGAAAATACAGGCAAAGTGGATTATGACAAAAATAAAATTCAAGGGGATGTTAAACCAGTTCAACAGGAAGTTATTGATCATTATAAGTCTTTAGTGGAGGATCATAATTATCAGGTTAATGTTAGTGTAGTTGAAAATGATGAACAATTTATGGATGAAAACGGAAATAAAACATCATTATTGGCAAATAATGCTAATGGGTTAGCTGTGCAATCAAAGGATGGGAAAACTACAGATGTATACTTAAGTAGAAAACCATATTATAAAGATGAGAATGATAAATTAAGAGTTTATCCACAAAGAACCGATATGCGAAGTATTATTTCAATACATGAAATTGGGGGGCATGCATACTATTTTCAACAAAATGATAGTAACAACAATTATAAAACTAGCGACTTCGAAAGTAAGGTTCGATCAATATTTGAAGGGAGTCATATCAAAAATTACATAAAAGACCAACCACTTTTAAGACATGAAAAAAATTAGTTTAAACTGATAATTATTAATAAAATTAAGTATGAAAAAAACATTAATTGGAATTATAATTTTATTTGCAGTGCTAAAATCTTTTTCTCAAAAGGAACATTATTATTGTACTGATTTCTTCAAAGAAACATTAAACAACTATGAGAATCCTGACACGTTAATTATCATAGATAATCCGATAGCATATACGTTGTTTAACAAACAACTATTATCAGAGATTGGGAGAAGTATTGTTTATCTCTTTAGAACTAATGGTAAATGGCATAGTGCTTATAGTATGATAACATACGAAAAAGGAAAAATGCTATGGTGCCAAACTGTAAAAAGAGATTTTGACAATTATAATTCCGAAAAAACACTAGAACCCTTATTTGATAATTGCTTTAACGATATACAAAAACTTATCGATGATAAACCACGGAGAAACTCAGGGGGATTTATTTATATATATGTTAGACAAGGGGAAAAAGTATATGACATCATGTATTGCCCACCAATAACAGGGGATATTGTTGGATTATTATGTACGCAATATAAATCATTTTATGATGCTTATTCTTTAGGTCTTGCACATTCAATAACGATGTATTACCCATATACAAACAAGTGTAGCCACGTGAAATCTTTGAAAAAAGACAGTATTCAAACGTTATTTGATTCAGGGAAGGTGATGGATTAAAAAAAATGGACATTATTGACAAGCATCATTGTCTAAAAACTCATCTAAAATAAAAACACGAAGGCCAAAAACAACAAAAGCTCCGATTTCGGGACTTTTATTGTTTTGTTAAAGCGGATAATTTAGCTTTCAAATCAAAAAAGCTATCAATAACCAAATAATTTGCCTGTACTTGGGTTTAGGTTTTGTGTATTTTCTGGATTCTTTTCATTTTTCCACACAACTCCCACAGAATAGGCGTTTTAATGCAAGATGTGAGTTTTAATTTTTAACAATGATCTTTGTCCTATTAAGCAACAATTTTTGTTATCTTTGCATAAACAACTGAACCTATGAACGAATTTCACGAAAAATACATCAAT
>JBBRGJ010000187.1:0-6371 GCA_038240835.1 Bacteroidales bacterium
ACTTTTTTATTGCTTTCGGCTTCCCATCCCCAGATTAGAGCGATTGCTGCAAATCCAATTACGTAAGCAACAATAATATGCCATCCACCTTTAATCCATTTGAATACCGAACGACCTTCGGGGAATTTATTGGTGATGGCAACTCCAGCACTCGAGCCAAACCAAACCATCGATCCGCCAAATCCTACAGCATAGGCAAGTACGCCCCAATCAAAACATCCTTGGTCTAAACATAGTTTTGTAAGTGGAATATTGTCAAAAACAGACGATAGAAATCCGTATCCAAACGCTGATTCTAAAGAAGCTGGGACGTTTTCTCTCAATACATCAATAGGCATTAACGAAGCCGCTGTAACCAATGAAATTAAGAAAAATGAACCACTTAATGCTTGTTTTGCTTCACGCCAAGGAGTCTTGCGGAAGATTGCGCCTACAAGTATAGCTCCCCAAACTCCCAAAGCAGGGAAATCAAAAAGGACGTTGGTGGCAACAGTGCCAACTAAAATGATTAAAACAATGATTAGTTTGCCATAATCTATCTTTGCATCGGCTTTTGCATCTTTGCAAATGCGTTGATATTTATCCTGTTGTCTGGAAGCAATGATGGAGAAAAAGGCAAATGCAAATATCGAGGCGATGTAGGCATGAAGTACGTCAAACGCAGAAACGCCATCTATCCACATCATGGTCGTTGTGGTGTCGCCAAGGACCGAACCAGCGCCTCCAGCATTGGAAGCTGCAACAATGGCTGCAATGTAGCCAATGTGGACTTTGTTTTTGAAAACGACAATGGCAACTGTTCCACCGATCATCGCTGCAGCAATATTGTCTAAGAATGAAGATAATATAAAGACCAATATTAATAATACAAGAGGTCCTTTCCAATCATCGGGTAAAAATTTTGGTAAAATATCTGGCACACCAGAGTCTTCAAAATGTTTTGCTAAGATAGAAAAACCAACTAAAAGACCAAAAAGATTCAATAAAATTGACCACTCGCCTTGACGTGCTTCTTTGTCCAAAAATTGATCTACAATTGAAGTTTCGCCAAGCATGTGATGCAGAAAATCGAAATTTTCGGCAAAGATAAATTTGAATGCTAAAATAGAAGCTAATCCAATTAATGCGACCTTGAGTGTGTGGTGATGGAAGATAGCTACACTAATTAATGTGAGTGCAAATAAAATAAACTCAATTCTAACCGGACCAATGGAAGGGGCAATGTCTGCGCCACCACCGGATGCAAAGGAAACTAACGGCAAAAATAGAAGTGCTGCAAAAGCAGAGAGAAACAATAATGTTTGTTTTTTGAAAATTGTTTGAATCATGTTTGTAATTAAATTTGGTTGAAACTATATTTGTAGGAAAAGTGTGATTATTATCGAATTTAGTCCTAAATCAACAACCGCTCAAAAAGAATATGCCTATCGGACTTGATAAATTTTTGTTGATAAAGAGGTGGAGTTATGAAGTAGTTCTGCTTTACAAAACAACATTTTTTAATATAACTTTTGGGCGTGTTTTTGTTCTGAAAAGTGTTTAATTGATCGCTGATTTTTAGAGTGAAATCTTTCTTGCTACTCTTACTGCCGTAGTTTGTTTCAAATAGTGAATTCATTATTTCATACAGAGAATACGCTTTAAAAACACGTTGATTTTTAGCGAAAAACACTTCCTTGTTGAGTGCAATGGTCCCAAACATAAAACTTTGGGAGATGATCAGCAATAACAATAAAATGGAAATAATTTTTCTCACTATTTTCTTTATTTTAGACAAAGATATTCAAAATGTTTGAAATAAACAAAAAAAGAGGAACCATCTAAATAGACAGCTCCTCTCGAATTATTTTAGGATGAAAAGATTATTTAACAGGAGTTTCCTCTGTTTTTTTATCTTTCGGTGATTGCTCTAAAATCGCTTTTTTAGCGACTGAACAATCGGGAACTTTACACTCAATAGCGGGTTCTTTATGCTCTTTGTTGGACTCTGGATGCCATCCCCAAATAAGAAGAATCACGGCAAATCCAACCACGTAAGCTAACATAACGTGCCATCCTTTGCGTAACCATAAACCAACGTTGCGAGCTTCTGGAAATTTGTTGGTAATGGCAACCCCCGCGGAGGAACCAAACCAAATCATAGATCCACCAAAACCAACGGCATACGCCAATACTCCCCAGTCGAAGTGACCTTGTTGTAAGCATAGTTTGGTCAATGGAATATTGTCAAATACAGCAGAGACAAATCCTAAGACAAATGCAGACATCCAAGATGCATCGGGTAGAGTTTCAACGGGCATTAACGAAGCTGCTGTAACTAAACACATTAGAAAAATAGTTCCTTTGAACGATGACGAAACCTCTCCCCATGGCATTTTGCGGAAAATTGCTCCAATTACAATTGCAATCCAAACTCCCAATGCGGGCATGTCGTATAAAAAATTAGATAAAATTGCACCTACTAAAATAAGTCCAACGATGGCGATACGTCCCATGTCAATTTTTATTCCTTCTGGAGCATCTTTGATGATTCGTTGATATTTGTCCTGCTGATGAGCTGCAAACCAAGCAATGACTATAAGTGCTGCGAACGCTGCAATGTATGCATGAAGTACGTCAAATGCGGAAACGCCATCTATCCACATCATGGTGGTGGTGGTGTCGCCAACTACGGAACCTGCGCCGCCAGCATTACTCGCTGCTACAATTCCTGCAATGTAACCAATGTGAACTTTTCCTTTGAAAACTATCAATGCAATGGTGCCTCCAATCATGGCTGCTGCAATATTGTCTAAAAAAGATGAAAGTATAAACACAAATATTAATAAGACAAATGGACCTTTCCAATCGTTGGGTAAATATTTGGGTAATAAATCGGGGGCTTTTGAATCTTCAAAAACTTTCGCTAAAATGCCAAATCCAAATAACAATCCAAGTAGGTTTAATAATATTCCCCATTCCCCTTGACGGTTTTCTTTGCTCATTAACTGATCTATCAATGAGTTCTCTCCAAAAAAGTGTTCGAAAAAAGGATACGATGGATTGAATATGAGTTTGAAAAGTAGAATGCTGGATAATCCAATAATGGCTACCCAAAATGTTTGTTTGTGAAATAATGCAACTCCTAACAGTGTGAGCGCAAATAAGATAAATTCGATTCGAATTGAACCAATGGCAGGTACTACATCTGTGAATCCTGATGCAAACGTGGCAAATGGAAACAAAAGCAGTGCTAAAAATGCTGAAATAATGATGATGGATTGTTTCGTAATTATATTTTTAAACATATATGTTGTATTTGTGTAATTGTATTATTTTTTTTTCTTTCTTGAGCTTGTCAAACGAAAATAATTCTAAATACGTAGTACCTGAGTTGTCCGCTCTATCAACGGAATTGAAGAATGAGGTTGAAGTTTTACATAGCGAAAAGTTATTTCTGATATAAATATTTCAGTGGTTTTTAACAATATTACGTTCTTCAGAAGCACACTCTTTTTAATGCAAACGGCATAGGGCTTAAAATCAAATATATAATTAGGTATAGTCGACGTTTGGTTTACATTTTTATCCTCGCTAACTTTGGTGGGGATGCATAAGTGGTTGAGTTTGAATTGGTGGTGTGCTGACTTAAAGAGTAGGGTTGCGCCTACAAAAATAATGAAAAATGCGATGATGACTCTGAGTCTTTGCATATATTATTCGCTCTATTTTTTTTACAAAACTACAATCATTTATTTATTTAATCAACAAAAAAATAAAAAAAAAGATTTTTTTTAAGAGAATTAGCTCAATGGGGCATTTTGGAGGGATGGTTTGTTATCGGTAAATGCTTTTATGATAAACAATATCTATAAATTGAAAGTGTTGCAAAAGTCTTGAATATGCACTTTTGCAACACTCTTATTTTGTCTCTATTTTTTATTAAAATACTCTTCCATCAATCTCATTACATATTTTCCAAGTACGTCAAACTCGATGTTCACAATGGAACCTGGCTTAAAGTTATGAAAGTTGGTATGATCGTATGTGTAGGGAATAATTGCAACGGAGAACATGTCTGTTTCTGAATCTACAACGGTTAAACTTACGCCATTCACACAGATTGATCCTTTGGAAACGGTGAAATTATTCAACGATGAATCGTAAGTGAAATAAAATCTCCAACTGCCATCTTCTTCGCTTACTTTGGTGCATTCTGCCGTTTGATCTACGTGACCTTGAACAATGTGTCCATCAAATCTATTGTCCATGCCCATACTTCTCTCAAGGTTGACTTCGTAACCAATGTTCCATGATTTGAGATTGGTTTTGTCAAGAGTTTCCTGAATTGCCGTAACTACGTATTGGTTTTTATCGTGATCCACTGCTACAGCAGTTAAGCAAACTCCATCGTGAGCCATACTTTGATCTATTTTCATCTCTTTGGCTAAAGGACTTTCAATCGTAAAGTGGATATTTGTTTTATCACGTTGTATGTCAACGATTTTTCCTGTTTTTTCTACAATTCCTGTAAACATTTTCTTCTATTTTTTTATTATCTATATAATGTCACTGACCCATGAAGAGTCCGCTTTTTAATTCCTCCTAATCTGTATTCAAAAACATCACAGATGTAAAAATAAACACCATCGGCGCAATTTTGTTTTGAATTTTTATCTTTTCCATCCCAATTTATGTCCGGATTGTTGCTCGTAAATACTACATTTCCCCATCGATTGTAAATGGAAATGTCTATATGATCTACAAAATCGTACGGAAATGGTGTAAACTGATCGTTTATCTGATCGCCATTTGGGGTGAATATATTGGGAAGTTCGTATAAATCGCAACTGTCTATGTCGATGCAAAAATAGTTGCTTCGCGATACGTTCTGGCTGGAATCGATGGCTTCTATAAGGAAACAACCCGCAATTGTATTTATGCCACTGTACGTAATATTGGTGGTATAAGGATTCATAATCGAATCAATCAAAATTAATTGGTCATTTTGAGAAGTGGTATAATATAGTTTGTATTTTACAACGTCTGAAAAACATCCTGGATCATCAAAACTCCACGAAAAATAGTTCTTGATACAATCTGTAGTTCCAACTAGTCTCGCTTTACACGGAGGAATATTGTCGATGGGAGTGATGCAGATTTGTTGCGAAAGGTTGATTAATGGCGACGTAATCCCCGAAATAGTGTAATCGCCATAACTTCTAATATAGTAACAGTATTCTTGCCCGTTTGTAAGACCAGTGTCTGAATAGTTTAAGTTTGTAGTGGTCGCAATGGAGTCCCAAGCGAGTGTGATTATGTTTTTTCTAAAAACATCATAATGGTCATTTATCCATGGTACATCATCATTCCAAGTTAAATCTGCTCGGTTGTCGCTGGGATTTGCTTGAAGGAAGATACTGTTGGCTGGATTTGAACTGCCGATTAGAAATGGAATTCCACCGGTGTGATTGTAAAAATCAATTTTGTATTTCCAACTCCACGCAGTGGTATTGATGAGGGTGTCCACAAACAAGGTGTCGTTCAGATTGTCGGTTGTGTATATTTGGCTGTAAACGGTGCTATTGCCCTGAGCTCTGAATAGTTTGTACTCATAGGGACCAGGAAATTGAATGGGGTCAAATTCTGTGGGTTTGGACCATATTATATCCATTTTCCCAACGGAAACATCTGTCTCTTTTACACTTACATTGGTAATAACTGGAACATCTTTTTTAAGTGAAGCACAAAGTTCGTTGGAGGCATAACTTTCTGCATAATCGATAAATGTTGAAATTACCACGTAACAATAATCGTTGCCATACAAAAGTCCGTTTCCATCGTTGTTGTCGGTAAAAGTGGTGTCGTTGATGGAAGTTGTTGTTCCTATTAAATCAAATCCTGTGTAGGCAGGCACACCCGTTTCGCAATAGCTATGTGTCCAACCAGATGGACCTTCGTGACGATAGATTTTGTAGCCAATTGCATTTGTGCAGATAGGTTTTTGCCAAATTATTTGCATTGAATTTCCAATTGGAGAAACAGATTCTAAGATGGGCGCAGGTGCTACAATGGTGATACTCAAGGTTCTGATAGAGACTAAGTTCACTGGACTGCCATTGTCTTTTGCTTTAAACGAAACCTGATACGGGTTTTTCTTTACATTTAAACAATTGGTTGTCCATTTAAAATAGGAACTTACTGCTCCGATTCCCACCATGGGTTGGCTGAACGATGCTGGATTTGGCGTGGTGCTCAATGCACTTCCTGTGGCTGTGAGCGTTATCTGATGGTTGTCGATATCGGTGGCTTGCACCAAAAGTTCCAGCATAGAACCGGCCACAATGCAGGTGTCGATAATTGATGTAATAATGGGTGGATGATTGTTGCAA
>JBBRGJ010000188.1:0-6206 GCA_038240835.1 Bacteroidales bacterium
ATTAATGATAAGTATGTCCAAAACTACTTAGATGAATTCTGTTACAAATTTAACCGACGTTATTTTGGGGACAAATTAACGGACAGGTTGATTTTGGCTTCAATAAAAAATACTTGGTATTGATTACGGACAGTCATAAAATTATATTCCTTTGAATAATTACTCAACAACCCAAGTGAATCAATTGTGTAATTAATTCTCACAAACAAACCTCTGTTTTCATGAAGTTTTTCTTTGAAATTTACACAACAAAAATTTACATTCTTTAAATCATTTGAATACAATGTATCGCCTGTGTCTTTAAAAAGAAAGCATAAGTCATTCATTTTAAATTCTACACCTCTATTCTTAACAAATAAGTTATTCGTATTCCCGGTAAAAATTGAAACTTCAAGGTTTGCATCAGTTGAGCCAATAAACATAGCGTAATCCTGTTCTTTAATAATTTGATATCTATCGTTGCTGTTTTCCCCTTTATCAATATAAAAATTATAATTACAACTATATCGGCAACCAACAAGACATAACATTATGAATATAATTGTTAGCACTTTGTACAAACCTACATTACGACTATTTGCATAGTTTCTCATTCTGACCATTTTTTTAACCTAATTACTTATTATTGCTATTTTTTTAATGCTCAATAGATGGGTTATTTTACTCCCATTTTTTCCACGTATCTTTTTCACCAGTTATCCAATCATAATAATATTCTAAAATTATTGAAGATATATAATGTCATTAATTACAACTTCAATTTTAACAATTTGGAATAATACTTTTGTTGTGAATAAACCAACTCTACATAGTATATTCCAGCACTAATGTCTTGAAAGTCAACAAATAATACCGATTTAGTTGCGGAAATTGATTTCACGATACTTCCATACATGTTATAAATATGGATGATTTGTGGTAATTCATTATCCAATAATTGAATGGTGAAATTTGAATAGGTAGGATTTGGAAAAATATTGATGCCTAAATTACTAATATTAAAATCTGCGATGGAGGTAATCAATACTGATTTAGAAACGGATAATGTATCACAATCATTCATGGCTGTAAGCGTAACCAAATATATTCCAACGGTATCGTATGGATGACAAGGGGCTACTTCTGTGGAAAATAGCCCATCTCCAAAGTCCCAAATAAAACGATTCGAATTTTGACAACTGTTTTGAAAACAGCAAGGCGAACCACCCAATGCATTAAAATCGGCGATAATTGGTGCTTGTTCAACTACATGGATTGTATCAGTTCGAAAGAGGCAATTGTATTTTTCTAACTCCGCAGAGTACCATCCGGGCTGATTTATATAAATGGAATCATTGTGAGCGCCCGTATTCCATGTAACGGATGCTGTGCTATCTGCAAATATCAAAATTGGAACATTATCACAAATCATCGCTTCTCCGTTTCGAGACAACAAGGTATCAATTTTGACCACTTTTACCGACACTTCGCTTTTTGGACTAAAACACCGTTTCTGAATAGTCCATCGGTAAAAAAAGTAGTAATTATTTCCAAGACTCGAACTATCAATATCGAGAATATTTGGGACTGAAAATGGAAAATTATTTGGACTAAAATTAGCGTACCACGAGGTATAAGTAGGCGCCACAAATCGATAATTTTCTCCCTGTGGGATGAAGAAATTGAGCAAAACTGTATTCTTTCCAGCGATTAAAGTAATACTTTTGCTTGCTACTATTTGATTGTTGATATTCAATATTTTAATAGTTTTTACTCCCGCATTTAAAGCGTAAATATCAACGGTTTTTAAAAGAATATCTGTGTGAAGCGTAAAGTTCAAATAATGCTCTCTATTTTGATAAATATATCCACCCTCGCCCACTGTATCTATTTTGCCAACTTCTACCTCGGGCATGTCTACAAAAGTAGCTCGATAAAGCAATGTATCGGGAAAAAGTGTGACTGAATTAGCCCACGAAATCACCTGAGAATTATCATACCAAGCCAAAGAATCATTCGTTGGATTAGAAATAACCACATTTTGCAAATGGCAAACCAGCGAGTCGATTGGCGCTAGTGGTGTAGGAACAACAACTTGAATTAAATTTTGCATCGAGATTGTATCACTTCCATGCAGGTTGCTTGCAATAAGAGTTGCCGTGTAATTTCCAGTGGTAGAATATTGGTGTGATGGGTTTTGAAGGGTTGAAAATGAACCATCGCCAAAATTCCAAAACCAATCAGAAGGCTGATTCAGAGAGGTATCAGCAAAAGTGATAATCTGATTACAACTTACCAAATCTGAAACCGAAAAACCTGCAATGGGTTGGTAAATGGGTTGCGAACAATACCAATAAAGAGGAACGATATAAGGCGCATAATCCTCCTTGGTAATGGTGAGCACAGCACTATTTCCATATTGGGGTAAGAAGTACAATTTGGCGGTATCATTTTGAAAGAAACATCTTGAAATTACTTGATTATCAACCGTTAATGTTGCCAAAAACCCACTTGCATTCAATCCTGACACCAAAAAAACTGAATCCACACAATCGACACTATCTTTATGTGCAAACGAGCCATTGAGAGGAACTTCTGTAAATATCGGCATTGCCGGATCGCCCTGGAAATGTGCAATTTCGCTGCTGTATTTATTAGGTTCCCACGTATAATTCATATACCAAGTAGCGTATCTGAGCATATCTCCTGGACGGTTGAACCGCGGATGAATGGGTATCATTGGCGAGTGATTTCCACCAGTTCCCGAAAAAGTGGGCACAAGTCCAGGCGATGGAAAAAGCGCATCATACAATCCCAATGTAAATGCATCATTGTTGCCACTATAACTGTAATACGAAGGAGCAAAAACGCCACTGGCACCGGCATTTTGTCTAATTAAACGTTCTGCAAAAGATTCACTTACCCTAAAATTTCCCGAATAACAGTTGATGCTAAAAATAAGTGGCAACAAAGAGTCGTTCGTAAGCGAAGAGAGTTGTGGAGTTGCCAATTGCGGATGCGCCCACCCAGAGGCGTTGGAGTAGCCATGATCGCGATGCAACAGTAAGAATGTGCCCGCATTTATTTTGCTGACAATTTCGGAACCTGTTCCATTCCACTCAAACGTTGGTTTTTTTAAATCCAGCGGAATGGAATTTCCATTGGAGTAATCGTCGTTGTTCCAAAAAAGCGGATTTGCAGACGATGGAGCTTCATAAATCCGAAGAACATTTTTGGCGTAATTACTTTGTAAATAACTTCTTACCTCTTCGGAGGTTTGCACAAAACGCCGATCGTCGAATCCATTTAAGTCATCGTCTTGAAAAAATGAACAGTTCACCATTGTGGTGTAAAAAGAGGCGCTTGTGGGAGGCGTTTTTTGAAATCGAATCAATTTATTCACCACATTTAAAGCCTCTGTGGCGTTGGAGACTGAAATTCTGCCATGCGAAAAATTAGAAACCCAATCGGTATCAGAATCCATGGTGGTGTAGTACAAATCCGAAGAAAATGCTTCTGGAATCGGCGGAGGCGCCATCAATTCCATCGAAGGGACCGTATTGGTATCACCAAACAGCAGTAAATATTGGGGACGCAATGTTGGCGAAGCGTACAACGATTTCATCAACAAACGAATGCTATCGGCCGTCCAGGCAGCGGATTGATATTCCGAAACAGAAAAACCTTGTTGCGACTTCCAAAGTTTCAGGGTTTTGATTGCTGCTGAGAAATTGGGATGCGAAATAATTACGTAATTAGGAAAACTATCTACGACCGATTTAAACACATTGTTTTGCAATTGAAAATTAGCAGCATGAGATAATATGGAAAAATCAACTGCATTAACTTGTTTGGTCGTTGAAAACGTGGATAAAAGCTCAATTTCAATGGAAACATGTGTGTTTACACTCAATTCATTTTTCTTGGGATTGTACTGAAAAGGGTAGACTTGATAATAAAGTAAATCAAAGGACTCAAACTCAAATACTTCGCTTTTGAGTGCAGTCACACAAGGCAACCACTCATCCAACTCTCCGTATGATAAAGAGCAGACAGAATCTACAAACAGTTCACTATCAATGGTTTTTGGAATTGATTGAGGAATTGAAATGGGAATTATTTTTCTTTTGAACGATGTTTTAACGGAGAAATTTGGATTTGAATGTTTCGGAACAAAAACAAAATCGTTGATAATGGGCACGGAGGGCATTCCACATTGGTGAAAAAAGAGTTTATAATTAGAAAACAGCGATTTTACATCCGAAAAATCAGCGATGGAGTATTCAACCAATATTTTACTGGCAGATATGGAAACCGTTCTTTGGGTATATCTATTTATTTGTGCTGCTGAATCGAGACTCAGCAACAAAATAAAAAACAAAAACAGTAAATATTTTTTTCCCATATTGTGAATTTTAACCTAAAAGATGCCCCCAATCATTATTTTGGCACAAACAGTCTCCCCTATTTTTTCAACCCATTAAATTTCAGTTCTGCAAAATAATGAAATAAAAAATCGACAAACTTTTAAACATGGTTACAAAAATAGAAGAAAAAAATCAATAATTTACTTAAAAACGCATAATTCTATATAAAGAAGCATTAAAGTAAGGGAAGTTTTCATAAATTTGCAAAAAAAACAAAAATAATGTTCGAAATATTTGTCTTATTTCTATTAATACTGGTAAACGGATTCTTTGTGTTGTCCGAAATTGCGCTAATCACTTCAAAACGTGCAAAATTAGAAGATCTTTCGGCAAAAGGCAATCACAGTGCATTGGTCACACTCCGTCTGTTGGAACGTCCCGAAGTATTCCTTTCCAGTATTCAAGTTGGAATTACCTTAATATCCATTATCACTGGGGCGTATGGAGGAACATCATTTGCAAAATATTTAGTTCCGCTTTTCACCCAACACATGTCCATTGAGTCGGCACAGACCACTTCGCTGTTGATTTCAATATCGCTTATCACCTATTTCTCTATTATAATTGGAGAGTTGTTGCCCAAAACAATTGCGTTAAACAAACCCGAGAAAATTGCATTGGTGGTTTCTCCCATTTTAAATATATTTACAATATTCATCTTTCCACTCTCAAAGTTGCTGACATTTTCGACCAAAATGTTACAAAAAATCCTATTTATACAAACAATCAACCGGAATTCAATCACCGAAGAGGAGTTGAAAACGATGATTAAAGTTGCACAAAATGAGGGCGTTTTAGATATTGAAGAGACCGAAATGCACAACAAACTGTTCGATTTTAACGACAAACGTTCCCTGCACTTTATGACGCACAGAACAGACGTGGAATGGATTGATATCAACCAAACTTTTGAGGAAATTATCGAAACGATTAGAGAAAGTTCGCACAACATTTTCCCCGCTTGCAATGGCTCCATCGATCAGATTGTAGGTACAATACACTACAAGGACTTTTTTGAATTGTGGAATCAAAAAGCCGAAAACAGATTAGAAATAAATACGATTATAGATCCTCCAATATTTGTCCCCGAAAATATTCCTGCGGTAAAGTTAATAAAGGTATTTAAAGATAAAAAAACTTATTTTGGTTTTGTTGTAGATGAATATGGAACTTTCCAAGGAATTGTCACACTCCACGATTTAGCAGAGGGCATTCTAGGCGATCTTCCTACCGATGATATAGACGATGAACCCGATATTTTAGTCCGCGAAGACATGTCACTGTTAGTGGATGGTTTTACCACGATTAACGATTTAAACGAGCAGTTAAAATTAGAGTTAATTCCTGAAGATGAAGACTTTACAACCATTGCTGGATTTATCATGGACGAAATGGATGCCATTCCTAAAACGGGAGATAAAATTATTTATCAAAACTTCTCCTTCGAAATTGTGGACATGGATGGAAATAAAATTGACAAGGTGATTATTACTGCACTCAATCCAGATTTGGTAACGGATGAAGACAGCGGAGTATAATCCTACTTCTACCCTTCTTTAAAAAAAAGAATTCGGTCTAAGTACATGACAAAAAACTAAAAATACCGATATTGTCCTGAGAATTAGCATTTAACAGTATTACTGCGATATACTCTAAGCCATATTTAACAAAACTCTTTGCTCGATAACCATGATTTAGTAATCTGATTTTTTTGAAATTTAGATGCAGGAATAATCCAACTTTGTAAGCCCAAATAAAAGCAATAATAACAACTGCAAACAATTTTTCAATTCTTTTTAT
>JBBRGJ010000189.1:0-6175 GCA_038240835.1 Bacteroidales bacterium
ATCTGAGTTTGATGTGTTAAGCATCTCCCGTCCTAACATATCGTAAATTATTGCTTTGGCAATATTAGATGATCCTGTTATTGTAACCTGTTCGCGGGCAGGATTTGGATAAATCGTGGCTTCGTTGTTTACGATTCCAAATGGTTTTATAATGCTTTTGGGTTTAATCACTTCGTTTTGTTGAGTTCTGTAAAGCATTACCCAAGCAGTAAATACTCCGTATCCACCATTTGTATGTGGCTGTGCCGCAATTTGAAGTAAGGTTTCACGCTCTCCAATTGTAAGCTCGTAACGCCCTTTGGCCCAACTTTGTAAATAGATGGCATTGGCAGTTTGCTGGTTAAGTTCTATTAAATTTGCAGGCACAATCGAATTGTTAAGTTCAATAGCTTCGTCGATGCTATTTTCTGCTATAAGTTTGTTTACTTTATCAAACAAAATAATGGAAGTAGTTTGAATTGGATTGTCATTAATTTCGGTAATAGCATCTAATGAAATAGACATATTGTCGTTTTGAGCAGTAGCATAATAGTTTGCAGCCTGATAATATTGATTTTCTTCGGTATCTGTATTGAAATTTTGCATTACATCAAGTGAATTGTTTGCTCCATTTGCACCAGCATCGGTGCCGCCACCAACACCACCGTATGGCACCCATATTATTCCATCGTATCCACATCCTTGTGGAACTGGATTGATAATAGAAGAAGAGGCAAAGCCACCTATAACAGAATATTCTGGTGACGTTGATAGTAATGTGTAAATTGATGAAAATCCATTGTTGTGATCATAAGTCCAAGTAGTAGCTGCAGCCACAGAGCCTTGCACTCTATATCTACCTGCCACAAATGGGTATGTCCAACTGTTTCTATTTACCCGTCTCACTTGGGTAATTCCTTGGTTGCCAATGGTGGCAGCGTCTAAACGCACACCATAGTAATTATTATTCATGATATTGCTTTTTAGATGTGATGCAGCACAATAACCGCTCATGCGAATACCCATACCAAATTTAGTTATGTTATTACTGCATAAGCTTGTTTTAGGGGAGGCAAGTACATAAATTCCATTAAGTTTTAGCCCTTGTACTTCGTTGGTAACCGCGTATGCTGGAACTGTACTTAATATATTGTCTTCAATATATGTATTATCTGTGTTTTCAACTCTAATTCCATTATAAATAGTTGTGTTATTTACATCGTAAGAACTTAATGTTATGGTGTTACCCCAGATGTAAGGTATTTGACGCTCGTATCCTGGATATCCAACCATGATATTACTTCTCGCTTTTACATTTGCAAGGATTATCCCCGTGGTAAACGTTCCGGTAATTGTGTTTTTACGAATTGTGGCACCATAGCATTCCTGTTGTGTAGCATTCGACGCATTTATTCCAGTATTTACATTATACAAATTGTTAGAGTCAGCCACTAATCGTGTATTAATAAAATCTGTAATATAAAGACCAAAAGAAGAATTCTCGATTCTGTTTTTTGCAAAATCTATTTTGCGATGAGAGTTTGAGCCAATCGTGGTTGCCACAAATGTGTTTGCAAAGGTATCACACAAAACTTTAATATTCACTGGCTGATTTGAAACTATACCACCAAGACAGTTGTTGAAAAGATTTGTATATATATTATTTCCCGAATTGTAACCTCCAATGTTTACATTATATTGGGTGGTTGTATTTCCAACAATATGTACACCACACCCACCACTTGTTGGAGTATTAGGCAAATTTATGAAATTGTTATTATACACATTCACGTTAGAGTTTAAAATATCGATTCCAAAATCGAGGTAGCTGAATTTGTTTTTAGTCGCTTTGGCCGTATTTCCAACAGTTACTGAGTTCATGTTTGATATTTCAATGCCACTTAGTCCTTTTCTGTCTGAATATGGTTGGTGTAAGTTTACCGGATAAATTCCATTTAAATCAGAAGTACTATAAAAGACGCAATTAGAAACAGAAATTGGATTACTGCCAGCGTAGTTTTTCACAACAATTCCTTTCAAGTTTTGAAGGAATGCAGTATTAGAGACGTTAACAATGCCTCCATTATCTGAAACTATAGCATTATATGCATCTTCGATAGATGAATTATTGGTAGCAATAACTGAAGATTGTGGATTTGTGACAAAAATCCCATCCCACATGTAATTACAACCAGCTGCAATTATGGTTGCATTAATATTAAAAGTATAAGGAGGATTTACTATGATTTTCGCCTCTTGTCCCATTCTTATTTGGCAGTTGGTTGCATTTATATTGCCATTTATAGTAATAGTACCATTCATGTAAATTAGACCTCCAGGTAAATTTGTGGTTATTGTTTCATCGTGAATTGAGGTGTGCCCTTCTTTAACGCAACATTTCCAAACTTTAATGGTGTCAAATTCATTGCAAGCTCTATAATATGCGGTTAGTATTGCTGGTGCAAAGTCGTTCATATTTTCATTATTCCAAGTAATTGTAATGTTATTGGTCCCATTGCCTGAAATAATTGTCCCAGCATTTGCTGGACTAATACTCCATTGATAATTTGTATTAGTCAATCCATTAATGAGAGTATAATTAACTAGAGTATCACAGGTGTTTCTATTCCCAGAAATACTGATTGGTATATGAGAAATAACTTGTTGAGATTGTGTTATCTGAAGAGCTTGACCATAAAAATTGTAATATACGGTAATTGAAGCTATAAATGTGTCAGAAGTTGTGTACTCATGACTTACACTTGTTTGAGAAGGATTGGTTGTTAGCGATGTTCCATCCCCAAAAGTCCATAAAATACTGGTAATTGTTTGATTGCATAATGGAGATGATGTGTATGAGAAAGTGACATTACTACTACAAATGTCGTTAGAAATAGTATAGTTAATAATTGGGCGAGGTACTATATGTATATTATCCATAGCAACCCATGTAACCGAATCGCCAGTAGCATTTTGATATGGCATGACTATTATTTTGTAATTACCAGTAGTTGCAGCAGTATAAGTTGAATAACTCATAGCCCAGTCAAAATTACTTACATTTTGAACATTAATTACATTTATTAAAGGATTAAGCAGGCTGTTGTCTATTTCCATAAAATTATCATCCGCAATGTCTAATATTAAATGATCGCAACTTCTTGTATTATGGCACATTGGAGGATCAGGGCAAATGCGTTTATATGCCATCACAACATCATAGTCACCAGCTTGTAAAGTGATTTTTTGTTGAACCCCTTCTCCGTATTGGTTTGTTGCATTAGGTTGCTTGTTTCCCCACATATACATGTATCCATTATCTAAATATCCTAATGATGAAGATATGTTTGGAGTGCCTTTGTATGAGGTCCAAGCACAGACATGATTTGTTGAAAAAGGGTCGTGTTCGTTATTAGCCAAGGGATGCATAACTAGGAAATCTGGATTATAAACAATATTATCGCAGGTTGTGGGTGTGCAATCCATTGTTGCCATAGGCATAGTATAAGTGGATAATAACTTAAATGTATTAGGAGTTGATGTAAAAATTAATTTCAGATAATACTGTTGACCTTGAACAATGTTATTGATAATTAAATTTGAAGAATCTTGCTTTATAAGGGATAGTTGAGGACAATTGCCACTGTAAAGATACATCATTTCAATACGTGGCTTAGGATTCACTGTGTCATTTACTCGAACCGATGCGAAATAGCTTGAGGAGGTGTCTCCGACAAAGGAAAGCCAATACTCACTTGTTGTTGGCGAAATTGTTGTTTGATTAACATTTGGTACGTGGGGTACAGCTGTTAAACAAGAATTTTGACTTTTTCCAATCATCGGCAACATTAATATTGCAATAAAAGTTGCCAACAACCATCGCCTAAGCGGTGTGTGTCTGTGTGTGTGTGTGTGTTTACGCACACATCAACTCTGGAAGTTTTAATAACCTCAGGTTTTTTCTGTTTCATGATTCTAAATTTTTGGTTTTAAATTAGGATTTTAATTTTAACGAAGCAAATATAGTATATTAATTATCAAAAACCTAATTGTTTAGTAAAAAAAATGAATAATTGTTTAAAATAATTGTTTAACAGGGTTGCTTTTTTGTTGATTCTATCGGGGTTTTTGTTGTGAGTTATAGTTGTTACGCACCCGAATCAAGCTACGCGCGTCACTCATTATCTCGTTACTCCCGAAAAAATAGTCCGCCAGTTTGCGGATTTATTTTTCGGGATCGTCACTTCTTTTCCCCCCTTTACAACCTTTTCACTTTATGAACTTTATAGCCCTGCCATTGGCAGACAAGCTTTCGCCTTTATGGCCTTTATAGCCTTTTCCCTCTATTGCACATACGCCACTTTGATTATCATCTCCATCAGCAATTGGTCGTCGGAAACTTTGTCGGAGTTTACCCCTTTTGATTTTAAATCAAATTCTCGAAGTATGTCAAATATTTTGATGAGTTTTGGAATGGAATAGTTTCTGGCGCCTGCAATGTATTCATCCTCTTTGTTGCCATATGAATTTCTGTTGGGACTTACTCCAGTATTGTGAACGACCATTATTTTGTTGAAAAAACTAAATAGCATGGGGATAATCTTTTGTGGAGGATTCTCTTTGCTGTTTTCTCCAAAATAGTGGATGATTTTAAAGGTAACATCATGTTTTTTCGTCCCTAACGATTTGTAGAGTTCAAAAACATTAAAATCTTTGCTGATGCCAATGTTCTTCTCAATGATTTCGGGCGTAATTTCATCTCCTTTTTTTGTGAACATATAGAGTTTTTCGAGCTCACTGTTCATTCTCATAAGATTTGCGCCTATAAATTCAGTCATCATCATTGTGCTCTTATCGCCAATTCTGTATCCAGCATCTTTTACAAAAGTTTTTATCAATCCAGGGACTTGTGAGTCCCAAACTTTGGGTGATTCGAATACAATGCCCACATTCTGAGCTGTTTTGATTGCTTTTTTTCGTCCGTCCAACTTCTTGTACTTATAACAAAAGACCAACAGTGTCGATTTCTGTGGATTTTCTAAGTAATCAGTAAGCATTTCAAATACTTTCTCCGGAGGTTTAATGTCTTGTGCTTCACGAACGATTACCACCTGATTGTTAGCCATCATCGGAAATCCCTTGGCGAGTGCAAATATCTCTTCGGGTTTCACGTCACGCCCATAAGCAATCGTTTGATTGAAATCCTTTTCGTGAGCTTCTAATACATTTTCGGAAATGTAATCGGAAATTAAATCAATAAAATAGGGCTCTTCCCCATGAAGAAGATATACAGGATGATATATTTTGTTCTTTATTTGTTGAATAATCTCTTTGGAATCCATTGATTTATTTTTTTATCTTAAAGATTTATTGAAATGAAGTTAGATGTCGAAGCGTAAGTGCTTCACAGTGAGACCTTCATTGATTAATTGTTTCAGCGAATCGATGCCAATACGAAGATGACTTTCTACATATTTTTCGGTGACTAATGTATCACTTTTTTCGGTTTTTACGCCATCAGAAATCATGGGCTGATCGGAAACTAACAACAAAGCACCCGTTGGAATCTGATTGGCAAATCCGGTGATAAACAAAGTCGCTGTTTCCATATCAATGGCCATGGCTCTTATTTTTCGGAGATATTCCTTAAAGTTCTCATCGTGTTCCCACACCCTACGATTGGTAGTGTAAACGGTGCCTGTCCAATAATCTAATGAGTGATCTCGGATGGTGGTAGAAATCGCTTTTTGCAGACTAAATGCAGGAAGTGCAGGGACTTCAGGAGGGAAATAATCGTTTGAAGTTCCATCTCCTCTAATGGCTGCGATTGGAAGTATTAAATCGCCAAGATTGTTTTTTACTTTTAATCCACCACATTTGCCCAAAAAAAGCACTGATTTTGGTTCAATCGCAGAGAGTAAATCCATGATTGTGGCAGCATTGGCGCTGCCCATCGAAAAATCGATGATGGTAATATTATCGCAAGTAGCCGATGGCATCGCTCTGTTAGCGCCTTTTATCTCAACATTGTTCCATTGCGCAAATAACTCTACATAATGTCTGAAATTTGTAAGAATGATGTATTCTCCAAAATCTTCTAAGGCGGTTCCTGTATATCTCGGAAGCCAATTGTTGACAATCTCTTCTTTTGTAACCATATCGCTTTTTGTTCTTTATATTTTCATTTAATCCTGTA
>JBBRGJ010000190.1:0-6101 GCA_038240835.1 Bacteroidales bacterium
TTATTTATTTCATTGTCACCCTGAGTTTATCGAAGGGCATTCAAAAGGCTTTCACTGTAATACTTCGATAAACTCAGCATGACAATTTTGAAATAACAATTTGATATCTGTGATCTTTTCCACTCAAATGGTAGTAGAACCCAAAAAAGCAGCCCTGCCAGGAATCCCTGCCTGACTGCCTACGTTGGTGGGGATCTAAAGTTTAGAAAATTTTTATTCTATCCCTGCCTAAAGTCAGGTAAACATTGAACCACAGGGCTTTTGCAACACTTTCAAGTTGCAAAAACAGCATCGTTTATCAACTTTAAATTAGTGGAAATTGGGATAAATTTGTTTTTTTGGCATAAAAAAGAGCTCCAAATCTAATTTGGAGCTCTTTCCCTGAGGTTGATTGAATATATTTAGTTGGTTAGAATAAATAGATAATTGTTGCAAAAATTGACATAAATGCTAAAAAAATCAACCACATTAAACCTTCTTTTGATTTCATTTTGTTTGGTTTTATTGATTTTAGAACTATTTCTAATAACTAGACATTTTATTATTTGATTAAGTTGCCTAAACATTTACCCTTTTTGTTAATTTTTTTAAGAAAAACAAATGAATAAAGATTTTTTAAGAGAATTTAAGAATAAAAGTGTGAATTTTTAGTTCGAGTATCTAAACTGTTGCAAAGCAAAATACGCATCGATTTTGACTCGCACATCTATCATAGCATTAAGGCGCTTCAATCCTGCTATATCTGGACAGATAAGTTTGAGCATCGCTTTGCGTTCTCTCTTTGAATTCCTCTCAGAATGCTTTTCGGTTTTCATCTTCGGTTTTCATCTGAAATCAGTCCAAATGCCCCTTTATTTGTAACAATTATTACATTTTAGGTTAATTTGGCAAAAAATATTCTCGTTACAACAGAACTTTTTCTACTTTTGTGTGTAGTATTTCAAATTAATCTAAATTACAACAAGAAATGGCAGAAGATAGCAATGATGTTTTGCGCGAAGTTACAGAAAGTGATTACAAATACGGTTTTTATACCGATATTGAAGCAGATTCTGCGCCCAAAGGATTGAATGAGGATATTATCCGATTTATCTCCGCAAAAAAGAATGAACCTGAGTGGATGCTCGAGTTTAGGCTCAAAGCATATAATAAATGGTTGACGATGAAAGAGCCTAATTGGGCACATCTTCATTTTGAAAAACCAAATTATCAAGAAATTATCTATTATTCAGCACCTAAAAAGAACACAAAACTGAGTTTGGACGAAGTGGATCCTGAATTATTGGATACTTTTAATAAACTAGGAATTTCGTTGGATGAGCAAAAAATGCTTTCCGGAGTGGCCGTAGATGCCGTGATAGATAGTGTTTCTGTAAAAACTACGTTTAGCGATACACTTTCGAAACAAGGAATCATATTTTGCTCCATGAGCGAAGCCATTCAGGAGCATCCAGAGTTGGTTCAAAAGTATTTAACTTCGGTGGTTCCAATGGGTGACAACTTTTATTCGGCGCTTAATTGTGCAGTTTTTACCGATGGATCTTTCTGTTATATACCCAAAGGAGTCCGTTGTCCGATGGAATTATCTACCTATTTCCGAATCAACGCCGCCAATACAGGTCAGTTCGAACGTACTTTATTAATTGCCGATGAAGGTGCTTATGTGAGTTATATGGAAGGTTGCACCGCTCCTCAGCGCGACGAAAATCAGTTGCATGCAGCTGTGGTAGAGTTAGTAGCTATGAAAGATGCTGAAATAAAATATTCAACGGTTCAGAACTGGTATCCAGGTGATAAAAATGGCAAAGGTGGAATTTTCAACTTTGTTACCAAACGTGGAATTTGTAAAGGTTCCAACTCCAAAATTTCGTGGACTCAAGTAGAAACGGGTTCTGCGGTTACCTGGAAATATCCAAGTTGTATATTATTAGGTGATAACTCTGTCGGAGAGTTTTATTCCGTGGCAGTCACCAATAACTTCCAACAAGCAGATACTGGTTCCAAAATGATTCACTTGGGAAGAAATACCAAAAGCACGATCATCTCCAAAGGAATTTCGGCTGGTAAAAGTAACAACAGTTACCGTGGATTGGTACGAATGGGCAAAAAAGCCGAAAATTCTAGAAACTTTTCTCAATGTGATTCTCTGCTTATGGGCGATCAGTGCGGAGCGCATACTTGGCCTTACATCAAAAGTGAAAACAAGTCTTCTATCATTGAGCACGAAGCTACTACGTCCAAAATATCGGAAGATCAACTGTTTTACTGCAATCAACGAGGAATTGACACGGAAAGTGCTATCGGCTTGATTGTAAATGGATATGCGAAGGAAGTGTTGAATAAATTGCCGATGGAATTTGCGGTAGAAGCTCAGAAGTTGCTGGCAATTAGTTTGGAAGGAAGCGTGGGATAAGAGGCGAAAGGCTTTAAAGTGCCGAATTATAAAAATCTTTGATTTTTTGATAATTCGAGCATCCTCGAAAAATGACAAAAATCATAGATTTTTTATT
This sequence comes from Bacteroidales bacterium, assembly GCA_038240835.1. GTDB lineage: Bacteria > Bacteroidota > Bacteroidia > Bacteroidales > WCHB1-69 > JBAXTE01. The sequence goes on from JBBRGJ010000190.1 coordinate 2,511, forward strand.
TTTCGGGATCTATAAAGTTCAAAGTTTTTTAAGGGCTATACGTTTTTAGATAATATAAAAAGATAATAAAAAAGCTATAAATAATAAAATACATAAAGATATGTTACTCGAAATAAAAGATTTACATGCTTCCATTAAAGGGAAAGAAATTTTAAAAGGGATTAACCTTACAATTAATCATGGAGAAGTTCACGCGATCATGGGTCCGAATGGAACTGGAAAAAGCACTTTGGCGGCCGTGATTGCCGGGAGAGATATTTTTGAAGTTACTCAAGGAACCGTTCATTTTAATGGAAAAAATCTGTTAGAGATGTCTGTTGAGGACAGAGCTCGCGAGGGAGTTTTTCTTGGATTTCAGTATCCAGTAGAGATTCCAGGAGTGAGTATTACCAATTTTATGCGGACTGCTATCAACGAAATTCGTAAATATAAAGGAAAAGAACCCATGGCCGCTGCTGAATTCTTAGCGTTTATGGAAGAGAAGAAAAAAGTGGTCGAACTTCAAACAAAACTCACCAATCGCTCTGTAAATGAAGGTTTTTCGGGTGGTGAGAAAAAACGTAACGAGATTTTTCAAATGGCGATGCTCGAACCAGAGTTGGCTATTTTGGATGAAACGGATTCGGGATTAGACATTGATGCGCTTAGAATTGTAGCCATGGGTGTTCAAAAACTTCGTTCCAAAGATAATTCAACCATCGTAATTACTCACTACCAACGATTGTTGGAATACATCGTTCCAGATTTTGTTCACATTCTTTACGAAGGACGAATTGTGAAAACAGGGACTAAAGATTTAGCTTTGGAACTTGAAGAAAAAGGGTACGATTGGATTAAAGAAGAGTTGAAGAATAAATAATTCACGGAAAAAACAATAATTATGGAACAAACTTTCGATTTGAAAGAGCATCTGATAGCAACTTATCGGAAAAACTTTGACACTCTTTCTCGTTTGGATTCACCCAATATGATTGAATTGCGTGAAAAATGCATTGCTCAGTTTGAGGAACAAGGATTTCCGCACAACCTAGAACAATGGAAAAATACAGATTTAAGAGACTCGATCAATAAAAACTATCAAATAGTCCTCGAACCGCAACCTTACAATCCTGTAGAGAGCTATTTCACGTGCAAAGTACATAATTTTGATACGTACATGTTTACATTGCTCAATGGCTGGTATGTGCACAAAAATGCACCACTTACTACTTTTCCAGACGGAACCATTGTGGGAAGTTTGGCAGTGGCACGCGAAAAATATCCAGAGATTGTAAATGCACATTTGGCCAAACATAGCGACGATGCCACCAATCCTCTTACCGCATTAAATACTGCGTTTATGCAAGATGGTTTTTTTGTGTATGTGCCCGAAAATGTGAACGTTGTAAAACCTATGCAAGTGGTGAGTGTGGTAAATAGTGAACAAGATTTACTGATTCAAACCAGAAACTTAATCATTGCAGGCAAGAACTCTAAGTTGAAATTAGTACATTGCGACGATTCAATTAAGTTTGCGGAAACGTTTATCAACTCTGTCACCGAAATAGTGGTGGGTGATTACGCAGAATTGGAATATTACAAACTAGAAAACAAGGATAACCGTTCTACTTTGATTAACAGCGTGTATGTTCAGCAGACCGATAATAGCAAGTTTTCGTCGAATACGATTACGTTTAATGCAGGAGTTTCTAGAAATAATATTACTGTAAAATTAGATGGAGAGTATTGCGAGTCGGAAGTTCGTGGACTTTATTTAGTGGATGGTGCGCAAAGAGTTGACAATTATGTACTTATTCATCATTTGAAACCTAACGGAAAGAGCAATCAGCTTTTTAAAGGAATTATGGATGATGACTCTACGGGTTCATTCAACGGTCACGTAATTGTGCACAAAGATGCTCAAAAAACGTTAGCATTCCAATCAAATAAAAACATAGCGTTAACCGATACGGCCAATGTAAACACAAAACCATTTTTGGAAATTTATGCCGATGATGTGAAATGTAGTCACGGTGCCACGGTGGGACAGCTTGATGCTGAAGCTATGTTTTACTTAAGAACACGTGGAATTTGTGAACGAAATGCTCGCATGCTTTTGCTTTACGCTTTTGCCATGGATGTGGTAAATCATGTAAAAATAGATGCTCTTCGCGATCAAATTGACAACATGGTTTCTAAACGCCTTAGTGGCGAGCTTACCATTTGCGATCAATGCGTATTGCATTGTTCAGATGAACGACAGTTGAATTTTGAGATAGATTTATCTAAAATCTAATTTCTAAAAGAAAATTTTAGTATTTTTGTAAAAAATTAAAAATTATGAAAAAAACCACATTATTATTCTCCGTATTGGCTATTGTAATAGCTTTTACCACTTCTTGTAAAAAAGAGGTAGACGATGCACAGAAAGTAGAAGCATTAAAAGACGTTACCATGTCCTTCGACAGCGTAGCTTTGAATCTTGCTTTACCAGAAGGTTCGTTAAGCGGACAATCATTTGCGGATCTTCGTACTCAAAACCAAGATTTATTTTCTAATCTTGCAAATTACACCATTGGTTTTGCTACTTATTTAAAAGCAAACAATACCAAATCAAATGCTGCTGATGCAGCGTTTCAAGGTATGGGTGTTAACTTGATTATGAATAATCTGACAGATAGCCCAATTCAGACACTTACTGGACCGGTAACTATTTTACAGAATGAAATAAAACCTGTAGTTATTACTGGAGGCATTAACCTATTGACACACAAGATGGTGGGTAAATATATTTTCCAACAAATGGTGGATGGAAATGACCTAGCAACTAAAATTGCTCCTATTTTAAAATATCAAATCGGCGCATTGGCTGGTGATTTGAATTTGCCTGTAATCAACAAAGACATACCTACTCGTGCTTCGGTAGAAACCAAGAACTTTTTAGGTGGATTGTTGTCCTCAGATTTACTAAACTAAACTATTTTTAATATTAAAAAAAGCGCTTCAGAATCAACTTCTGAAGCGCTTTTTGTATGTAAAAGATCAACTTTTTATTTTCCTAATTTGAAACTAATGCCTGCATTAATTCCCAACCAAGTAGAGGTGTTATCCGAAAACACCATGTTGTATTTCAAATTTGCAATAAATGCTAAGTTGCTGTTGATGTCGTACATGATTCCACCTGTAGGAGCTAATCCTATGTAGCTTTCTGTAGAACTGCTTGATGAACCTAAAAAAGTGACTTTTGCTCTAAAAACATATAATCCCAAGTCCGCTCCAATATAAGGTTTGAAAGCACCTGAACCAAAAGAGAATTCAAATAAACCAGTTACAGGAATAACCCCAAAAGAGAATCCGTCGAAATCAGTTCCAAACGAAGAATAACCGACAGAGGCTCCTATTGCCATGTTGTCTGACAGATTATATTTACCAATGGCATTAAATCCGAAACCAGTATTATATGCATCGCCTAAATCGCCCATAGGTAGTGTAATTCCCACAGTGGCGCCAATGTTCATTTGTGCTTTTGCACTAAATGTTACGATGCAAAATAATGCAATCGCTAAAATTTGTAATTTTCTCATAATTTTGTTTTATTAATTGCCTACTCTT
>JBBRGJ010000191.1:0-6019 GCA_038240835.1 Bacteroidales bacterium
ATAAGTATTTGCTGACCAACCAATAGTTGCTTGCTGATATAATTAGAAATAATACCATCCGAAACTTGAAATTTAAAATCAATCAAGGTCCCTATTGGTGTATTTGAAGCCAATGTAATATTAAAAGTAGCAGAAAGTGTCTCCGTAAGATTTACAACGCCCACATTTACGGTTGCATTATTAATCGTTACAGACGAAGAGTTTGCTCCTATCGCCGTGCACGTTATGATTGCATTACCAGAAACGACTTGACCTAAATTCTTAATCTGCACCTTTAAATCTCCACTTTCTGAGGGTTCTAAAAAGCCATTGCCATTTGGATCATTCGCAAAGTTCAAATACTGTAATTGAAAGGCTGCAGCAGGCTGACCTGCGCCAATTTTATAAGTCATCACGTTTCCATAATTGCTAATATCCCAAACTCTTAACCCACTTGGATTAAGATTGTAATACTTAGAATTTGGCGTAGAGGTTTCCCCAAACTCAACATTATGGCCTAAATGAAAACAAGCATCATTCTGGTTATTAATATCATTATTGGCATGTTCTAAATAAACTTCGTGATGAAAGGTTTGATTATCTCCATTACGATCGATGTGCCAAATGGTCAACCCTTGGTCAGGAATTGAGCTACTTCTGCCTGTTTTCATCCTATTTTTGAAAAGGAAAAACTCATTGGTATCGTTTGGATTAATATATTTATAAATGGTCAATGAATTGGCAGTATCAGAGATAATTCCATTAAAATAGGAGACATCCACAATATTTCCCCAACCAGCATTGGTCGCAAAATGAGGATTTGGAGGAACTGGATTGTATGAATCACCATAGTAACACATTAAGTCGAAACTACCGATTCCATCCACACCAAAATCAGAAGTATATTTGTATGTATCTGGCCATCGGCCGATCATGTGACCATTCTCATGCGCTACAACAGCAATTTCGAGCGGATCGGTGGCTGGAGAACAGTTGTAAGGTCCCGAATGTACACCGTTGGAAGAAAATCCGTTGTAATAACCTTGATGAAACCACATTCCTTCGGCCCAATTGGGTGGGTTTCCGGTGAACATTAGGTTAATGGCGGTGATGGTGCCATCGGGATCGTGAGTAAGGGTCGAAAAATCAAAACCCAAACCAGCAATCCAGTTGAGCGCCAATCCCAAAACTTGTTGTGCACCTTCGCCAAATTGCATTTGATCGTACGCCGCAAAAGTAAGAGGCGCTCTAAAATATCCATACACAACATTCTGATAATCAACCAATCCGCCCGAATAATCAAAATACAACTTTCGGAGCGACCCACTGTTGCCATAGTTAGAATAGGTAAGATTGTTGCAGAAATTTTCAAATTCAGACATGGGCAACGTTCCCGGTTCATCCGAAAAATCAACCACCACACATAACCCTTTGATGGATCCAGCAACCAAATAAGGAGGCGTCTTAGCCATCGATTTTGTCGTTTTATCAAGACCTACAAGTTGTCGTTTTTTGGCGATCATTTTTTCACGATTCACCGATTTAATATCAATATGTTTAATCAAAGCCAAAGCTTCACTCCTATTCAATTGAGTCAATAATTCACCTTGATATACAATATTTGTGGAGATTAATTCCGTACTATCAGAATTCAAACGAGCATAACAAATCCATTGCGTCTGTTTGTCTCTCACAAGAGTGTAACCATCAATGCTTTCGCCCCTCATGTAGAACTCAGTTCCATACAATCTAACGTCGACCATGGTACCATCGGGTTGTTTAAACTTCTTAATATTTCCATGATATGGCGCTGCAAATGATACATTTACAAGCAAAAAACAGATCAAAGTAATTTTCACCAATAATTTCCCAAAAACTTGATTTTTTTTCATAATTCCCCAATTTTTTAATTGAGCAACAAAGATAGAAAAAAAGCAACATTACAATTCAATAATTTATTATTTTTGTCTCCTATTTTACAAAATGCACTTTGAACCTCATTTTTTCTTAACTTTGACTTTTAAAACAAATCAGATGCAACCGATTATTGATCTTCAGAAAGTGGATATTTTCCAAAAAAGCACACTTGTATTATCACAAATAGATCTTCAGATTTACAAAGGAGAATTTGTATATCTAACAGGTAAAACAGGTACCGGAAAATCAAGTTTACTCAAAATTATCTATGCTGACATTCCCCCTCAAGGCGAAAAAGCCGAAGTCGCATCCATTAATTTATTATCGTTGAAAACAAAAAAGATTCCAACATTACGAAAAAAATTAGGAATTGTTTTTCAAGATTTTCAACTACTTTCCGATCGTTCGGTGTACGACAATATGTTGTTTGTAATGAGAGCTACTGGCTGGACTGACAAAACAAAAATAGATGCACGCATCGAAAAAGTGTTGCAAGACGTCGGATTGGGCACTAAAGGGTTTAAAATGCCACACCAACTTTCGGGCGGCGAACAGCAGAGAGTTTGCATTGCACGGGCATTTATCAATCACCCAGAAATCATTCTTGCGGATGAACCTACAGGAAATTTAGATCCTGAAACCTCTGCAGAAATTGTGGCCCTTCTCCACGAAATCACTTCTAAAGAGAACTGCACCGTACTGATGGCTACTCACGATTTCTCTATGATTGATAAATTTCCAGCAAGAACGTTGCGTTGCATCGATGGAAAAATTGTGGGTCCTGAGTGTGATTTATCCAGTCTGAAAATTACGGAACCCGAAATTACGGAAGTCCAACCCGAAATAATTATTAACGAAACTGTTCCCAGTGAATCCATTGAAGAAGAGATACCTAGCGATATCATTACTGAGGAGGAACAAGAAATAGTCAGTGAAATAGAAATTGAACAGTCTCCTTCAACCGAATCCATTGTGGAAGAGGGGATAGATAGCAACATCGACGAAAAAAGACAAGATATTCTGTCGAAAATGAATAACAGATGATTCAACTAAAAAATATTACAAAGTCCTACGGGAATCTAACGGTGCTGAATGATATTTCTCTCGATATTCATGAGCAAAAAGTAACCGTAATTGTCGGACCATCGGGTGCGGGAAAATCCACGCTACTCCACATTATTGGTACACTAGACAGAGCCGATAAAGGAGAAGTAACTTTTTCTGATATCGCCATTAGCTCACTCAAAGAAAAACAGTTATCCGAATTTAGAAACAAACATATTGGTTTTGTTTTTCAATTTCACCACCTTTTACCAGAGTTTACCGCCATCGAAAATGTAGAAATGCCCGCTCTTATTGCTGGCAAATCTAAAAAAGAGGCCGAAACCAAAGCGTTAGAGTTGCTTACACTTCTTGGAGTAGCTGCTCGAAAAGACCACAAACCTTCAGAACTATCGGGAGGAGAACAGCAGCGTGTGGCCGTTGCCCGCGCACTTATCAACAATCCCGACGTAGTACTTGCCGATGAACCTTCTGGAAACTTAGACACTGATAACGCTCGCGACCTACATCAACTCTTTTTCTCGCTCAGAGACAAACTCAACCAAACGTTTATCATCGTCACGCACAACCAAGAACTAGCAGATATGTCCGATTTTAAAATATTGATGAAAGATGGGAAGATACAGGATACAGTGAACAGTTAACAGTTAACAGTGATCAGTTAGCAGTTAGCAGTTAACAGTTAACAGTTATCAGTTAACAGTTAACAGGCGCAAAGCGCGACCAAAAAGACAGTGATCAGTGAATAGTTAACAGCGCATCCCGAATTTTTTTCAAAATTCGAGGATCCACGAAAAACTATAAAATCACAGATTTTTGGTTTTTCGGGAAAGCGCGACTAAAAAGACAGGCATCAGTTAACAGTGATCAAGAGCGAAGCTCGCTCTAAAGAACAACTAAGAGTTAATATCTGACTTTATTCTCTTGACTTTAGAAACTTTATGGACCCTTCGGCAAGTTTATCCTCCACTGGAGGGCTCAGGGCATCGCTTTATGGACTTTACGAACTTTCCACATCAATTGAGAACACATTACGTAAAAAAAATGAAGAATAAATACATTGTACAACTAGATGGATTGAGGTTCTTTGCTGTATTAATGGTCATGGTGGCTCATTGGTTGCAGTGGCAATGGACTAATCCAATTTTAACTAGTTTACCTTTTGTTCATGGCGTTACCCTCTTTTTTGTATTAAGTGGCTTTCTAATCACAAGGATTCTGCTCGAAAACAGAGAGAAATATAATGAAGCGAAACTTCCAAAGAGTTATCTAATCCGCAACTTTTATATCCGACGATTTTTTAGGATTTTCCCTGTCTATTATCTTTTGATTTTTGGCCTCTTTATTTTCAATTACAAAAACACCCAAGAACTGTTTCCTTGGCTAGTGACTTATACTTCAAATATATACCAATCCATTCACAACGTTTATATCGGTGAGTTCAATCACTTTTGGTCGTTGGCAGTGGAAGAGCAATTTTATCTCTTTTGGCCATTTGTAATTCTATTTATCAAACCAAAAAACACACTAAAAACAATCATTCTCACTATTGTTATTGCACTATTGGTGAGAACATATCTGTATGTTTACGTTGGTAATTGGATGGCAACTTCTTATTTCACCCTCAGTTGCATGCATGCATTGGGAATTGGCGCCCTATTGGCGTATTTTAAAATGTATAAACCAAAAATCACAGACCAATTATCCAAACCCAAATGGCTGTATATCATAGTATTAATATATATAACAACGTTGTATCTTCAAAACAAATTTGCACTGGGTTGGTATAAGGAAATATTCGATGATTTTTTCTTCTCAATATTAGCCGCTTTTATTATACTCAGAGCCTCTAACAATGGATTTAAAGGAGCTTTTAAACTAATCTTGGAAAATAAATTCATTGTTTACTCCGGCAAAATATCCTATGGATTGTATGTTTTTCATCTATTCATTCCAACGTTATATTACTTTATTGCCCCCAGAATAGGAATTACAACAACCAATAAGTACGTGCTTTTTATATCTTTTTATCTCCTAACATTTATAGTGGCAAATATATCCTGGAAACTTATAGAATCTCCAATAAATAAATTGAAGAACAAAATTCCTTATATGAGAACGAAGATCAGTTAACAGTGATCAGTTAGCAGTGATCAGTTAGCAGTGATCAGGCGCGAAGCGAATTTTTTTTAAAAATTCGAGGATCCTCGAAAAACAATAAAATCACAGATTTTTGGTTTTTCGGGAAAGCGCGGCTGAAAACAGTGATCAGTTAACAGTGATCAGGCGCGAAGCGCGGCTAAACAGTTGACAGTGAACGAAGTGAAACTGACAACTGTATATTAATTGAGCTTCGCTCTGTTAACTGTTGACTGTTGACTGTTAACTGCTAACTGTTAACAGATTCCTTCTTGACTTTTTCTGTTTTGAAAGTAAAAAACCTTTGTACGATGTAGCTATACACTACGGCGATCATGGTGGTTACGATTTTGGCTACGGTGGCCCACATTCCAAATACTTCTACAAATAATTTCAGAAAGACATAGTTTAGAAGTATGGCTCCGGCTACACTTAAGATGTACCTAAAAAGTTGAACTTTCCCTCGGAGAATCGAGTTGGTGAACGTGATGTATTTGGCTAGTAGAAAACCAGTTGTGAACGTCAGCGGAAAAACGATTAAAAAAGATGCAATGTGCGGACTAATGGTCACAAAAACCAGATTCAAATCTTGCTTATTGATGACAAAATTATAAACCATAAAATAAAGAAAAATATCCAACACCGTATTAAATCCACCCGTGGCAGCGTATCGAAATGTTTGAATAGGAATTTTCTTGAAAGGAATATGAAACCAATCAATCACAGCGATAATAAAATCTCTCAAATTAAATAAGTGCTGTTTCATCCATTTTCCTTTTTTCTCACTGTGACTTCGTTTGTTATTATGATGCAAAGGTCGTATTTTTCGACGAATTTGCAAAAGTGTAGATAAAAAAAATCGTTCAATCCAAAAAAAAGAATAATTTTACCATCAAATTAGTTCATCTGTTTATGAAATTAG
>JBBRGJ010000192.1:0-5925 GCA_038240835.1 Bacteroidales bacterium
GATGTTCACAAATTTTTTGAATATGGGCACAAAAAAGGGCTAAAAATGTTTGGAATCAGCTTTCATGTAGGTTGGAACAACGAACAATTAGAAACTTGGAAAGAGGTTTTTGAGCAAATCCTAACACTATCTACCCAGTTAAAATCAAAAGATTACCCATTTTCGTCCGTGAATATTGGCGGTGGATTTCCGGCTCATTCAGGCAACCAGTTTCATAAACTTGAAGCAATTTCGACCATCATCAAACCCTATATCGATACCTTTAAAAACCAATTAAACATAGAAGTAGTTGCAGAACCAGGCTCATATTTAGTGGCCAATGCTGGAACTATGTACGTAAAAGTAATTGCCAGAATTAAACGAAATAATACCGATTGGGTATTTGTAGACAGTGGTATTTTTCAAGGCTTTTCGTGGATTATGGGCGGATTAAAATACAACATCCAAGCATCGACCAATGCTGATTCCGAGTTGCAATCGATGGTGGTTTGTGGTCCCACTTGCGATACCCACGATGTTTTTTCACACCACGTAACTCTTCCAAAAGGGATTAGCGTTGGCGACATCCTCGAAATATCACCCGCCGGCGCGTATATCTCCTCTTCCAAAGAGTACAATGGGTTTGGGTTTCCGGAGGAAGTGGTGGTGAAATAATAGAAGAATAATACTTGATTCTAACACAAGAATAAAACATTAAAATTGGAATCAAATTAATCGTAAATTTGCACATCGTGTAAACACAAAAATAATTAGAGGGTTGACTCGATACATAAAATGATTAAGAAGAAATACGACGACTACTCAATAGGTGTTTTTTACGCCATTCTCTGTTACCTGGCTTGGGGAATGTTTCCACTTTTTTGGAAGCAATTATCCCACGTCGACGCTGTTCAGGTGTTATCACATCGAATATTGTGGAGTTTTGTCTTTGTCGGATTAATTGTATTTCTGACCAAAAGGCGAAAACAACTTGCCATTCTCAAAAAAAAGCGAACTTGGCTTCTTTTATCCATTACGAGTGTGCTTATAGCCACCAACTGGGTGGTTTATATTTACGCAGTAAACACGGGTCACATTGTTGAATCAAGTTTCGGGTATTACATAAATCCGCTAATGAACGTAGTTTTGGGAGTATTTGTTCTAAAGGAGCGACTTCCTAAATTGCAAATTATTGCACTAATTTTTGCTTTCATTGGAATTGTAATCATCCGTCTATATCTGGGACGACTGCCCATTATTTCGCTGGTGCTGGCTACTTCATTTGCGCTTTATGGTCTATTCCGAAAAATTGCCAATATTGAGCCAATGACAGCCCTTTTGGTTGAAACCATCCTATTAACTCCGTTCGCATTCGGATGGATATTATTCAATAATACCAACGGAACAGGCGCTTTTGGAGCCGACACAACCACTTCCTTCTTGTTAATAACAGGGGGAATTATTACCGCAATTCCACTTTTATGGTTTGGAATAGCTGCTCAAAAAATCCCATTATCTGCCATCGGTTTTATTCAATATTTATCCCCTACTGCTCAACTTCTTCTTGGGATTTTTATTTACAAGGAGCAATTCTCAGCCTATCACTTAATTGGATTTGGATTTGTTTGGCTGGGACTTATCTTCTTTTCAATAAATATCTATTCCAATATATCAAAAGGAAACAAAGCAAAATTAGCATCTATAAAAATTTAAACGATGAAAACAATAAAATCGCTCCTCGCCGTATTTCTATTTTTCGTCATCACCACCGCTCACGCGCAGGAGTTGGCGACCACAAAAGACAGTCTCGTTCACTTTATCTCTCAACAGATAAAAGGGGTGAAAATTAAAGAGATGGAATCTGCAAAACCTTACAGTGTAAAACTTGTACTGATGGTTCCTCAGCTCATAAACCACGATGATATCAAAAGTGATACCTTGTGGCAATTGGTTTATGTCTCGCACCGCTCGTTTGACGCTCCCACGGTAATTGTAACCGAGGGATATGCTGCAGAGTACGCCGAACCTGCTAATTATAACGAAGAGTTGTGTAAAATACTTAAATCAAACCTTATATTTGTAGAGCACCGTTTTTTTGGGAAATCTGCTCCTGCAAAAATGGATTGGCAGTATTTAACCATCAAACAAGCAGCGATTGATCATCATGAAATCATTAAATCATTCAAGCCAATCTATCCACAAAAATGGGTAGCAACGGGAACGAGCAAAGGTGGTTCTACGGCATTGTATCTAAAAGCGTTCTTCCCCGACGATGTGGATGCAGTAGTGGCATACGTGGCTCCAATTACCAATGCCCAGGAAGATATGCGGCCAATTAACTATATTATCAACCAAGCAGGTTCGCCAGAGGATCGAAAAATAATTTACAATTACCAATTGTTGATGTTCAAAAAAATGAACAAAATTCTTCCACTTTTCAACGCTTACGCCGAACGAAATAAACTTACTTTCCCCATGGGAAATCAAACCACACTGGAGTATCTTATTTTAGAATATCCATTTTCTCATTGGCAATGGGGAATTCCGATCAGCAAAGTGCCTACAAAAGAAGATACCGAAGAGAAAATGTTTGATTTTTTAATCCGCATTGTCGATCCTTCTGGGTTCTCGGATAAAGGGGGCGAAAGTTCAAAAATATACTACTACCAAGCTTATTCAGAAGTGGGTTATTACAACTACAATGCATATTTGCAATTTTTCGCGAAATACCTCAAGAAATCAAGCTATTCCAATTACACATTGGTTCCTAAAGGGTCAAATCCTATTTATAATCCAAAATCTCATCAGGAAATCGTAGAATTACTAAACAAAAACGGCAAACACATCATGCAAATTCATGGAGCTCTTGATCCATGGTACCAAGCAACATGGAATCCAAACAATCCCGAATTGCCGCTATTTGTGCTTCCAAATGCTAGTCACGGAATTAGAATTACCTATTTTGACACTGAAACGAAAAATAAAATTTACGACCAATTGGAACTTTGGCTGGGAATAAAAGTGAGAAGACTTTAGATCAGTGAACAGTTAGCAGTTAACAGTTAGCAGTTAACAGAAAGGAAAGAGGTGACGAAGTAACGGGGTGACGGGGTAACGGAGCAAAGCTCGACGAGAATAAAGTGACGAGTGAAGTGACGAGTAACGAGTGACGGCTTCGCGAGAGTATCGCTTCGCGCTCTCGTCACTCGTCACCTTCTTCCGGTTCGCTTCGCGAGAGTCTCGCTTCGCGCTCTCGTCACTCGTCACCTGTCACTCGTCACCTTCTTCCGGTTCGCTTCGCATCGTCGCTTCGCGGTCACCCCGTTACTCCGTTACCCGGTCACCTTCTTCTGTCACTCGTCACTTTCCTCAAACTAAATCTCAATTAAAAACAAAAAAACAATGAAATACAGTCTTTCCTTTTGCGATCCGCTTCATCCTGACAATATTGAAATGGGTGATTTTGATGAGGAACAAATCATGGAGATTTTCCTCAAAATTCCTTGGAGTGATTACTGGGTGGAGGTTCAACAGAAAGATGAACCAGATATTCATTATGCTCCTTCACTCGAAATTGAGAATAAAGAGTTTAATTTTGGGTTAGAAATCTCTTCACTCAACAAAAAAGAGTGGTCGGTCTATTTTCAACGACAAAAAACTGCGAGTTTTCCTCAAGAGCAAAATGAAATAATTGAAGCAACAGGGTTGACCAAAAAGAAGGTGATTTCCATTTTAAATGCACTTATTTCGAATCAGTTGGACTCGTTAGAAAAGATGATTAGGAAGGCTTAAGACATTAGCCACATAGTCACTAAAGCATATAAAAGAAATAATTGGAAATTAGTGATTGGTTTTTATCTTCTTGTCAATATATTTTGAATTCATTATTCTAACAATTCCCATATAATCAAGTTTAAATTCTATGAGGTCTCCAACCTTAAATTTCTTTTTATTTTCACCAAGGCTAATTACCATCATATCAGAACTCGCACCCACTAATTTCAAACTTTTATCAATCAATTGTAGATGATTTGTCTCTACATCGAGTAATCCAATATCAATAATGGCTCTGTAAGAAGTTTCTCCAATAATTGATTGATCGAATTCACAGGTTTCACCTTCAACATTCTTTCCCATATCACCGGTGGGAACAAGGGGTTTTTCTATCAGTTCAATAATTTCTGAATATAAACTAAATACATCAGAATGCATTTTTTTGAGTTTGGTATTGTTATACACATCTGTCCCTAAAAACAATGTTTCCCCCACTCTAAAATGGTTAATTCCTTTTGGTAAAAGGTTTTGAAAAATCAAAGGAATGGTTACCGAAGAACCTCCAGAAACATAAGGGATTTGTTTGTCAAATTTTGCTTCTATGAGCTGTTCGTATAAACTTAACTGAATTAATTTATCGTGATTTGGCAACACACCATACAGACAAGAGAGAGTGGTGCCAATTCCGACCACTTTTATGTTTTCCAACTTAAAAACACGTTCATAAAAAGCCATAAAATCATTTCCCAAAACTCCTTCTCGAAGTTCTCCGAGTTCAATCATGATGATGATTTTATGAATAACATTTTGCTTTTTAGCTTCTACCGACAATAATTTAATGGTCTCAAACTCCGTGTTCATACTAATATCAGCATATTTTACAATGCTCGGAATAGACCGTTTTGCTGGTGGTTTGATATAGATGGTTTCAATATTGGGGCTAATTGATTTAATTTCTTTCAAATTAGACACCCTCGAATCGCATATTTGATGGACGTCAAATTTCAATAATTCAGTCAAAAATGTTTTATTTCCGCTCAATATTTTGGAGACGATCGACCATTCTATGTCATTAGCTTTAAATAATTTATCTAGGTAATCAAAATTGAATTTTAGTTTCTTAACGTCTAACGTAATAAAAGCCATTATTTATCCTCCTTTTTATAACGCATTTCGATGTACTTAGAGTTAAAACCGACCTTTTCATATAAAAATCTAGCTGGATTTTCGGGTTCTACGTGTAGGGCAATATTTCCTTTAGCTGTATCAATTGCTTTTAACATGAGTTCTTTCCCAATTCCCTTGCCTCGGTGGCTTTTATGTGTTGCAATGTAAACTAAGATATTTTCAGGGATATAGTCCTTCATCCCAGTTTGATTAACAATCACTACACCTGAAATTTCATTTTCGATGTGTGATACTAAAATGAAACCCCCAAAAGAAGGAATTTCTTCTAATGCGTAACTCATTGATTTTTCAATATCGCCTTTTGGATCGCCAAATTCTTGAAGGTTTGTAAACAAGAAATCTACTAAGTTTTCTTTCTCTTTCAGGCTGGGTTTGTTCGTGGAATTAAATACTTTTGTTTGAGTCATCAAATCGTTTTTGGTTAATAAAAAATCTCATGGGGAGTATGATAATAAATCAGATTATGAGTTTTGTATTGGGTTTTATTTATTTTTCAATATGCTAATATAGTTTTTTTTTCTTTAGTCGATCTTTTTTTAACAATAAATAAACATTTAAAATTTTGAATTTAAACAAAACCAACTAAATCTGCCAGCCAAAAATCGAATAATACCTCGCATAGACATAAATATAAATCATTGACCAACAATATATTAAAAGCATTTTACAGAGAACCATATCTCCAAAGTCATTAATAGATAAAAAGGCTTACTACATGACAAAAAATCACACACGTCTGATAATCAACGATATGTGTTAATAACTTGGTGATAACTTTTCGCCAAAAAAGATTATAATAAACTGATATTCAGTATCTTAGATGAAAAATCACTACATCTAACACTAAGACACATGAATACCAGTATTGATTACAAAAATAGCAATTTAATTGATAGTTTGACCTCTTTTTTTGGAGAAGAGATGAATTTTGCCAGAATTAAGTTTTTAAGTTTGTTCGTTATTGCTCTTTGCAAAGTCCAATCC
>JBBRGJ010000193.1:0-5911 GCA_038240835.1 Bacteroidales bacterium
AATATTGCCATTTTCTTATTCTTTCTTAGCTGTTTCTATGATGTGCTGTCGTCTTTTACAGTTGTTGCCAACTAGTTTATAACCGAACCAAAGGTAAGGTTAGCAGTGTTAAATTTGAAGTATAACCCAACCTTTTGGTGCCCTTATTTTACGCCAACAAATGTATGAATAAATTAATTACAATTTATCAAAAATAAATTTTATTATAAACAAATTATAGGCATTGCTGAAAAAAACTTGATGAAGTCTCAAGATGAAAATGATAAGAGAAACAAAGCTTTTCCCAAAAAAACCTGAGAGTGCTGCAAAAGTTCAAAATCGAGGCATTTGACAAATTTAAAAAACGAAAGTTACTTTTGTAACTGCGATGCAGTGCGATGTGCTGAGCTTGCCGAAGTAAGCTTGTCGAACTGAGTATTTTAAATTTGTCAAATAACGAAGAGTTTGAACTTTTGGTGCACTCTCAAACTTATTCTATTTGGAGGTTGTAAATTCCGTTCACCAACAACTTGCTTTTGGGGAGTTTTTCGGTTAATTCTATCTGTTTATTGACTTTGCGGCCTATTTTTACTTTTATTTTTTTGAAGTAGTACATCGAATTGTCCTCTTTCTGAAAAACTAAAACGTAGGAATCATTTTCGGAATTGATAATGGCGGTTTCGGGAACGGACAAGGCTGAATCAACAGCTGTAAACACTTCGCCTTCTGCAAACTGATTGCCCACCATATTTATACTTTTCACATCGTTGATGGAGGCAAAACACTCAATCGACTTCGAATCGGCAATGATGGTTTTTCCTACGGCATTTATGGTTGCTTTATGTTTTGCCGATTTGTTTCCATTTAAGTAAAACGACACCTCTTGACCGGGTTTGATTTGATTGATGTTTTTTTCAAAAACTGAAAGTTTTAATTGGAATGTTTTATCGTCAATAATTTCTGCAATTTTCTGCTGAGGATCAATGTATTGACCCATTGTGGCATTGATGCTTGACACAAAACCATTGATTGGAGATTTTATAGAGTATGAGGAGTAGAAAATTCCCTTTTCAATTTTTGAAACATCAAGTCCCATATTTTCCAACTTTATTTTCAATGTTTTGTACTTTGCATTTTCGGCAAAGTAACTACTTTCGGCGTAGGTGAAATCTTTTTGAGTGGCAATATTATCTTTATACAACTCCTTTGCTCTTAAATAATCACTTTTTAGTCGCGAAACAATCGCTGATGACTCTGCAAAATCTTTTTGCTGATCGACAAATCCATTTCCAGAAACTTCAAACATTACCGTACCTCTATTGATTATTTGTCCCGGTTTGCAATAAATTTTAGTGATGGTTCCCGACAAAGGCAAACTAATTTGTGCTTGTCCATCCACCGACGGAACAATCGAGCCAGTGAAAAAAACCACTTCCGAAAAAGGATTTAGCGTGGGTTCTCCCATCTCCATTTTTTCGGACTCAAACTGTGCTTTTGATATTTTGACAATGTCAGAATCGTTATCGGTGGTTTGTTCTGATTTGTTTTTGCATGATAGTAATATCACACTCAGCGCAAATAGTATAATTAATTTTGTTTTCATACTGTTTATTTTGAAAAATAGATTATTCCCGTAATGGATTGATTGTATTTTAAAACATTATCTAAATATTCGAGTTGAATTTGCAACGCTGTTTCATAACTGCTCACAAATTGATAAAAATTTATCTCTCCCAATTGATATGATTTTAAAGCTGTTTTCATGATTTCGTTCATCAAAGGTTCGCCCGATAAATTAAAATCATCCAGTAATATCTTGTATTTAAGGTACTCGCCAAACAATTGAGATAGCTGATTATTTATTAACGTAATTTCATTTTCTATCCATAATTTTTTAGCGTTCGCTGAAAGTTTTGCGGCATTAATTTTGGCTTTTGAATTTCCATAGAACAGAGGCAAAGCAAGACCCACTTGAAAGCCATGGTAGTATTTGTTATTCTCAAATCGATTAGAACCTAAGAAATAATTCACCGAAAAATCGGGCAACATTTTACTCTTTTCGATACGAATCTGTGAAGTCAGAAAGTTACTTTCGTGGTTCAACAAATCAAAAACAGGCAACGTATTGGAAGGTTCTGTAATCTCTGGCAACAGTTCTAATGTGTTTGAAACAGCAAAATCGGGTTCATAATTCATCAGAACTTTCAACCGTTTATACGTATTAACAACATCCACTTTTAAAGAGTTCAACTGAATAGAAACTTGATTTTTCTTAGCCTTTATATTCAATACTTCGAGGCGACTTACATCTCCCAACCCAGCTCTTTTTTCGGAATTGGTGAGCAAAACAGTGTAGAGGCTATCCAACGTTTGATAAAGCTTTTGCTTATTCAGCAGGATTTGAGACTCGAAATAGGCATAAGAAACATTTTTGATCAATTCATTTTTTTGAATATTCAAAGTTGCTTCAGCCATCGAAATTTCAATTTGTTTGGATTTACTTTCGGCTGAATAGAGCGTTGGAAAACTAAAGTTTTGTTCCACACCCCAAACTTTGAGAGGATATCCCTTTTCGGCAATGTTATTTTGATCGGAGCCATACGTAAAAATGGTTTTATCCATTGCAAAAGCGGTCTTTTTGAGCACTTTGGCCTCGTCAACTTTAAGCCCATAGGCTGCAATTTGTTTATTGTTTTTCAAAGAGATATCTACAACTTGACTTAAATTCAGATTAGAATTCTGTCCAAAAACAGCCATCGCAGGAAAAAGGATCAGAAGTATCGTAGTAAACGAATTGGAACGAATAACACGAAATGGGAAAAATTTGAATCCTTTTACATTGTAAAAAATCTCAAAAAGCAAAGGCAATGCAATCATGGTCAACATGGTAGAAGTAATCAATCCGCCAATTACGACCGTAGCCAATGGACGTTGCACTTCGGCGCCCGCACCCGATGAAATAGCCATCGGCAAAAAGCCCATCGCGGCAGCACTGGCAGTAAGCAAAACTGGGCGCAAACGATTTCGAGTTCCCGTGAGAATTAATTCACGCATATTGGTCATTCCCTGATGTTGCAACTCTTTTAGATGTTCAATCAGTACAATGCCATTCAATACAGCAATGCCAAAAAGTGCAATAAAACCAATTCCAGCCGAAACGCTAAAAGGCATTCCTCGCATCCACAACAGGAATACGCCACCAACGGTTGCAAGCGGAATTGCGGTAAAAACCATCAGAGCATCTTTCATCGATTTGAAGGCAAAATGCAAGAAAATAAAGATCAACAACAGGGCAATGGGAACGGCAAGCATCAACCGATTGGTTGCATTTTGCAAATTTTCAAACTGACCGCCATATTCAACATACGTACCCGCTTTAAATTTCACGTTTTTATCAATCTTTTTTTGAATATCCAAAATAACCGATTGCAAATCGCGGTTGCGCACATTTACACTCACCACCACCCGGCGATGGGCATTATCGTGCGATATTTTAGCGGGACCTTGCGTATACTCAATATCTGCAAGTTCGCTCAACGGAATCATCTGTCCGGTGGAAACAGGAATTTGAAGTTGGCGAATATCCTCAATGTCTGTTCTATTTTGATGATCAAAACGCATCACCATATCAAATCGTTTCTCACCTTCGAAAATTATTCCAGCAGTTTTACCTCCAAATGCTGTGGACAAAAACGTATTCAACGTACTGATATCCACTCCATAGTGTGCAATTTTACTCCGATTGTAGTTGACTTTTATTTGTGGTAACCCATCCGTTTTTTCCATGATAATATCTGCAGCTCCAGGCACATCGGCAATTAGATTTTTAATTTCGAGTGCTTTTTTATTGATATAATCTAAATCTTCGCCAAATATTTTTATGGCAATATCGGAACGCACACCAGTAATTAATTCGTTGAATCGCATTTCGATGGGCTGCGTAAATTCATATTCCACGCCTGGAATGATTGAAAGTTCCTCTTTGAATTTATCGGCAAGCTCTTCTTTGTTTTTTACCAAAGTCCACAACTTTTTAGGTTTAAGTTTGATAATCATATCAATTTCTTCCATCGACATGGGATCAGTAGGAACCTCAGCGGCTCCAATACGACAGACAATTTGGTCTACTTCGTTGGGAAATTTCTTCAGCAAAATATTCTCCATTTTGGTGGTCATTTCCACCGTTTTGGTAAGCGAAGTCCCCGTTTTCAATACCGGTTGAATTACGAAATCACCTTCGTCGAGTGTTGGAATAAACTCACCGCCCATGTTCATAAACAACACACCCGTAAGCAATAGCGAAACAAGGGCTGCTCCGAGCACGAGACGTTTGTGACAACACGACCATTTAATTACAGGATAATAAGATTGTTGAACTTTGTCCATAATCCAACCCGAAATATTTCGTTTTTTGGACGTATTTGGTTTCAGAAAAAGCGATGCCGCAACGGGCAACCATGTGAGACCTAATATCATAGCTCCGAGAATGGCAAAAGAGAACGACAAGGCCATGGGGCGGAACATCTTCCCTTCTACCCCACTTAACGATAAAATCGGGATAAAAACGATGAGAATAATCACCTGCCCGAAAATTGCCGATTTCATCATTTTTGAAGCACCCGAAATAGAAATTTTATTCAAGATGGATTGCCGTTTATCGCCCTGAACAGACAAAATATCATCTTGTTGCAATCCCATTTTTATGACAATAAATTCGACAATAATTACAGCGCCATCGATAATAATTCCAAAATCCAGCGCTCCCAAACTCATTAAATTAGCATCGATTCCAAAAATGTACATCATTCCAATAGTAAACAATAAAGCCAGAGGAATCATGGAGGCGATAACCAAGGCAGAGCGGAAGTTTCCCAACAGCAAAACCACCACCAATAACACGATGATTGCACCAAGAATCAGGTTTTCGGCAACCGTGAATGTAGTTTTGGAAATAAGTTCGCTCCGTTCGAGAATTGGATTGATAAATACACCTTCGGGCAAATTCTTTTGGATATCGGCAACGCGTGATTTTACTTCGTTGATGACCACTTTTGAATTGGCATCTTTCAACATCATAATTTGCCCCAGCACCGTTTCGCCTTTCCCGTTGGCCGTAATAGCGCCAAAACGGTTCGCAAAACCAAATTTAACCGTTGCCAAATCTTTCACAAGAATAGGCGTACCCGCATTATTGGTTACTACAATATTTTCAATATCATCCAAGGATCTTGCTTGACCATCACCCCTGATAAAATAACTTTGATCTGTTTTTTCAATGTAAGCACCGCCCGAAATATCATTGTTGTTTTCGAGGGCATTAAAAACCTCCATCAAACTAATACCATGACTTATCAATCTTGCGGGAATAATTGAAACCTCGTACTGTTTTAAATAACCGCCCCAACTATTAATTTCAACCACTCCATTTATGCCCGACAAACGTCTTTTTATAATCCAATCCTGAATTGTTCTCAAATCCATGGCCGTATACTTATCTCTAAACTCAGGTTTTACATCCACAATGTACTGGTAAATTTCGCCCAAGCCAGTGGTAATCGGTCCCATTTCGGGAATTCCATAAGCCTCTGGAATATTAGCCGAAGCGGTTTTGATTTTTTCCGCAATCAATTGTCGGGGCAAATAAGTCCCCATATTCTCTTTAAAAACTACCGTAACCACCGAAATACCAAATTTGGAAATCGAACGAATTTCTTCAACGCCAGGCAAATTAGCCATTTCCATTTCAATGGGAGTGGTAATAAATTGCTCAATTTCTTGGGTCGATAAATTTCCAGAGGTGGTAATTACCTGAATTTGATTGTTTGTAATATCGGGCACTGCTCCCACGGGAATATTCAAAACAGCAAACAGACCAAATGCTGCAATCGTAAGCGTAAACAGAATTACAATTAGTTTGTTCTTTACGCTAAAG
>JBBRGJ010000194.1:0-5893 GCA_038240835.1 Bacteroidales bacterium
TCGGCACGTATAACCATTTTCCCACTTGATTTCTGATAGGTATATCATACAATCCTCATCCGTTTTGAAGCGTTCAGCAAACTCTATGAGATTTTGACCTTTGAATATTTCCATAGTTCTTTTGTTTTTCTAGGCTGCAAAGATATGAAATTAAATGATGACCTCTATAAATCCAGATTCAAAAGAACTATTATCCAACATCATTTTCACTGGCGCTTTGGGATATGAATGCCAACCCGCATCATAACCTTCATCGCCCCAAAGTCCTCCCATAACATTCGCCACTTTACTATTTACAAAATCGTTCATGAACGAGAGTCCAACACCTCCTTCGACTGAAAAATTATTAAAAATTCTCTCCTCATATAAAATTCTAAATTCGCCCCTTATTAAATCCAAAACGGGGAATTTTATAGAATGACTTGACAAATCAACATCTCCAAACGATGCTCTTTTACTATTATTTTCAAAAAATAGAGAATTTTTTGGGGGAGTATATTTCTCATCCAAAGGATTAATAATCTGAGATTTGGCTGAAAAGGACAGCGAAAAAACAAGAAAAACAAGAAGATGTTTTAAATTCATAAGTGGCAAAGGTCTGATTAATTTTTAAATGATATTTTAAGAGGTAAGTCCACCCGAAACAATAAACTTCATTACTTCGGTGGAAGAGGCATCAAGCGGTTTCACTCTCGAGGAATCCACAATAAAGAGATCACCCGCAATGGAAACCGACATTGGAACATACACGGCCACTTTAGTATTTGGGAGTCCTAAAAACTCGAGATTTTCCTCCATGACAAATCCAAGACGTTCAAGTCCGAAGGCATCAAGTTGAACGAGAACCGGTTTGTCAAACTTCTTTTTTTGACCTAAAAATGCAGAAACAAGGTCTTTTACCGAAGAGTAAATTATTTTTATAAGAGGTGTTTTCTCAAAAACCTTTTCTGCAGTTTGAAGTATGGGTTTATGAATAAATCGAGTGGCAATCCAACCAATAACTGTGATAATAAAAAGTGCTGCAAAAATTCCAATACCCGGTATTTCGGTATTAAAAAGAGAATCTATAAAGATAATTACGACCACCAATAAATAAATAGTGATTCCAATGGGAGCAGTATAAAACAGTCCTTGAAGAAAATATTGAGTGATTTTTTTCCAGAATTTTTTGAACATAATATGTAGGTTTTACTTTTAAAAGAATTGACAAATGTCTAAATAATAAATATTTTTACAAAAATAGATAAAAAAGAGCGGCGAACCTTATATGGTACGAAATAAAAGCCGTAAATTTGAAAAAAAAAATTCGCATGCTTGATTTTTTCGACCAGTTATTAAAAGAGTTTATGTTGCCACTATCGAATCCGGTACTGGTATTTTCGTTGGTGCTCATGATCATCTTAATGACGCCCATCCTCTTGAAAAAATTAAATATCCCATCGATTGTTGGGCTTATTATTTCAGGAGTTATTATTGGTCCATTTGGGTTAGGAATATTAGAGAAAAACACGGCCGTAGAATTATTCTCGACCATTGGATTGCTCTATATCATGTTTATAGCAGGTTTGGATCTCGATTTAGCTCAATTTAAATCATACAAATACAAGAGTTTAGTCTTTGGATTTTTAACATTTACATTTCCTTTCATCATTGGATTCCCAGTCTGTCATTATATCCTTGACATGGGAATAAATGCAAGCATATTAACGGCTGCAATGTTCTCCACCCACACATTGGTTTCATATCCAATTGTAAGCAAGTTAGGCATTACAAAAAACCAAGCAGTTTCAGTCACAATAGGAGGAACAATCTTAACAGACACAGCAGTTTTGCTTGTTTTAGCCGTGGTATTAAACAAACACAATGGACATTTAGACGAAGCTTTTTGGTTAAGAATATCTGTCTCCATTGCTATTTTTATTGGAATATTATTTTACATCATTCCCAAAATCTCACGGTGGTTTTTTCAAAAATTAGAAAGTGAAAAACATTCACACTACATCTATGTATTGGCAGTCGTTTTTTTCTCGGCATTCTTGTCACAAGTAGCTGGTTTAGAACCAATTATTGGCGCATTTGCCGCAGGATTAGCCTTAAATAAATTAATTCCACAGTCCTCGGCGCTGATGAACAGAATTGAGTTTATTGGAAACGCACTTTTTATCCCATTTTTCCTAATCAGCGTAGGGATGATTGTGGATATAAGTGTTATTTTCCAAGGCCCATTTGCCATCTATATGGCATTAACGTTATCGGCTGTTGCATTGTTTGGAAAATGGATTGCGGCATTATTAACTCAATTAATATTCAAATACACCTCCCACCAGCGTGGATTAATTTTTGGATTAAGCAGCTCGCATGCTGCTGCTACACTGGCAGTTATATTGGTAGGATATCATAATGGAATTTTAGATTTAAACGTCCTTAACGGAACAATTATCTTAATCTTAATTACCTGCATTGTTTCGTCATTTGCAACAGAAAAAGCGGCGAAGCAAATTGCCATTGAGGGCGATTCTGAAGAAATCACAGACAGTATAGGAACCCAATCTGCCGAACATATTTTGATTCCTTATTCTCAGAACAGTAATTTTGACAAGTTGTTAGATTTTGCCATTTTGATAAAAGAGAAAAAATCGATCTTTCCGATTTCAATATTATCCATCGTTCCTAACGATGCAGAATCTGAAGTAAACATCCAAAAGGCTAAGCAGAGCTTTAACAGTATGAGATCACATGCATCTGCTTCAGAAGCATCGATAAATTTTATAGCAACCATCGACCATAATCCTGTTGGAGGAATTGTGCGCACATCACGCGAAATAATTGCGGATATGATTATTGTAGACTGGGCAGACAGATCTGGGGTGGTTGACTTTATATTAGGAGAAAAAGTATCCGCCATTTTAAAAAGCAGCGAAAAGGCAATCTTTTTAACCTATATTTCAAAACCATTGGTATCGCATGGTCGAATTGTTTTTATGGTGCCTCCACTCTCAGAAATGGAGTTGGGATATTGTCAATTATTACAAAAAACATCCAAACTAGCGACTGAATTATCCATTCCAATTTTAGTTTTTTGCAATGAAAAAACAGCGATATCGATGAAATCTGTTTTTACTAAAAACAAGTGGCATGCCTCTGTTAAATATGAATATTTTGATGATTGGGAGGACTTTTTAGTATTGTCAAAATATATTGACGAAAAAGACATTCTTATCCTTAATTCGTCCAGAAGAGGCGCCATCTCTTATTTCCCTCAGGTAGAAAATATTCCAAATAAAATTAAAAAGTATTATCCAGATCACAACTTTATAGTCTGTTTTCCAAAACAGAACAACCAACAAGATATTACACAAATGGGGAATATCGATATGTCCACTCCGGGTGTTATCAACACAGGAATTGAGACCATTCAGAAAATTGGTAAAGGAATTGGTGATTTATTGAAAAACAAATAACGTTGAAAGATATGTACACTGAAACAATCAAAACGATAAATGCAATTTGGGACGACAGGTCCTTATTAACTGATCAAAAGTGTATTGACACAATTCACTACGTAGTTGAGCAGCTTGACAAAGGATTACTCAGAGTAGCAACACCATTAGAAGATGGGTGGCAAGTAAACGAATGGGTGAAAAAAGCAGTCATATTATATTTTCCAACCAGAAAAATGGAAACATTTGAAGTAGGGCCTTTTGAGTTTCACGACAAAATACCTTTGAAAAAAGAGTATGCTTCGCAAGGAGTCCGTGTTGTTCCTCATGCAGTTGCACGTTATGGATCCTATTTATCTCAAGGAGTAATTTTAATGCCTTCGTATGTGAACATTGGTGCTTACGTAGACAGTGGTACCATGGTAGATACATGGGCAACGGTAGGATCGTGTGCGCAAATTGGAAAAAATGTACATCTTAGTGGTGGCGTTGGAATAGGTGGAGTTTTAGAACCCGTTCAAGCAGCGCCGGTTATTATTGAAGATAATTGTTTTATTGGCTCACGATGCATCATTGTAGAAGGAGCCCATATTTGCAAAGAAGCAGTATTAGGAGCAAATGTAGTAATCACTGCATCCACAAAAATAATAGATGTTTCTGGCAATGAACCCATTGAATACAAGGGCTATGTTCCAGAACGCTCAGTGGTAATTCCAGGGACCATTCCTAAAACATTTCCATCAGGGACTTATCAAGTTCCATGTGCGTTAATTATAGGAAAACGCAAACCCTCAACTGATTTAAAAACATCACTCAATGATGCATTGCGAGCTTTTGGCGTTTCAGTTTAAGTGAGAAGGTGTGGAAGATTGAGAAGTTTGAGAAGTTTGAGAAGAAAGAGTAGTGACGGAGTAACGGAGTAACGGGGTAACGGAGTATCGGAGTGTCCCGAATTTTTTACAAAATTCGTCGATCTTTGAAAGCTGGAGAAGAAGAAAATGAGGTGAACGTTCGGACTCGTTCACGCATCGTAAACATGACTGGCTTGGATCTATGAAAAGTACACAGCTAACTATTTTCAACTTTGGAGGTAATTCTTTTCATTTTTGGGTATAAAAAAGCCCTCACTTTTGCGAAGGCTCAGTATAAAGTACAGCGGCGACCGGATTTTATCACGCTTTCGGGCGTGACTTTCACAATTTCTTGCAGTACCAATATGGATTTCATATTAGAATAGGTCATTTTTGGGCATAAAAAAAGCCTTTACTTTCGTGAAGGCAAGTATAAAGTCTCGCGGCGACCGGATTTTATCACGCTTCGGGCGTGACTTCCACAATTTCTTGCAGTAAAAAAAAGTAGTGACGGAGTAACGGAGTGACGGGTCCCGAAAAATCAATCCGCCGCGGCGGATTGATTTTTATTATTTTTTCGTGGATCCTCGAAAAAAATGATCCGCCAACTGGCGGACTGTTTTTTCGGGAGTGACCGCAAAGCGGAGATAGAGCTAAGCTCGTATGGCGCGAAGCGTGGATGGGGAAAGGTGACGGAGTATCGGAGTGACCCGAATTTTTTACAAAATTCGTCGATCTTTGAAGGCTCGACAAGAAGAAATTTTGCTTCACGTTCAGACTCGTTCACGCATCGTAAACATGACTGGCTTGGATCTATGAACAATACACAGCTAACTATTTTCAACTTTGGAGGTAATTCTTTTCATTTTTGGGTATAAAAAAGCCCTCACTTTTGCGAAGGCTCAGCGGCGACCGGATTTTATCACGCTTTTAGCGTGACTTTCACAATTTCTTGCAGTACCAATATGGATTTCATATTAGAATAGGTCGTTTTTGGGCATAAAAAAAGCCTTCACTTTCGTGAAGGCTTAAAAATAAGGGTTGGCGGCGACCTACTCTTCCACAATTTCTTGCAGTACCATCGGCGCAGGTTGGCTTAACTTCTCTGTTCGGAATGGGAATAGGTGGACCTAACCGCTGTAACCACCCTAAGATTTTAAATTTCTTTAAACATCATAGAGATGATATGGGAAGTATATCAAAGATATTGTAACCGAAGTATCGGGATATTAGTATTGCTCGGCTATGCCATTACTGACTTTACACCTGCAACCTATCAACGTCATAGTCTTTAACGTCCCTCAATGGAAATCTCATCTTGAGGTAGGTTTCGTGCTTATATGCTTTCAGCACTTATCCTGACCAAACGTAGCTACCCTGCGATGCAGCTGGCGCCACAACAGGTACACTAGAGGTTTGTCCAACTCGGTCCTCTCGTACTAGAGTCAGCTCCTCTCAAATTTCCTACGCCCACCACAGATAGGGACCGAACTGTCTCGCGACGTTCTGAACCCAGCTCGCGTGCCACTTTAATCGGCGAACAGCCGAACCCTTGGGACCTTCTCCAGCCCCAGGATGTGACGAGCCGACATCGAGGTGCCA
>JBBRGJ010000195.1:0-5883 GCA_038240835.1 Bacteroidales bacterium
GGGCTGATATTCATTTGTTTTGCACTTTTTTCTCCAATCGTTCTGGAACGTAAAACAAAAAGTTTCCTGATGTTGGTTTTCGTTCTGGTGGTTTTAATCTCTTTTATGAATGAAGACACCTTAAATAACCACGATGCTGTTTCGTTCTTTACGCTGCTTTACCCGATCCTCCTTTACAGCCAAATTCCCAAATCTTCTCTGAAATAAACAAGTGCTTTTCCGGGCTTCGAAAATGTTCGATATATTAATCCCGAATTTAGCCAAGAATTAAGCACGACGCTTGTTTTGAAGTACAGCTTGGTGCAACTTTTGAAGCGAAATAATTCAAGAATGAAACTGCAAACAAATGGATTACTTCTTTACTAAAGATGAAATCTATCTGTTTTAGGGAAGCAACCCCGCATTATATTTCTAATACCAAATGCAAATCTAAATCAGTCCAAACCCATTTTGGTATAATGCCGATGAATAGACCTGCCCGAGGTCAGGCGGGAATGTTAAGTCTAATCGAGTGCGCGATCCCGATATATCGGGAGGACTGTTATATTTCTTCAATCGGTATAACAAACCAGCCTGAATTTTAGTGAGCGGGTGACTTGGAGTCACCCGCTCACTATGAAAGAACAATAAACTACAGATTAACATAGGCTGGTAACCCAACCAAAAGTGTTATTTTTGATGTTTAGAAACATCTAACTTGTATAAGTCTAGCTATTAAGCATTTATGAAAATGGGGGGGGGGCAATTTTAATTTTTGCTATTGACTTTGATTGCAGGATGGTGTACATTTACAATAGAATTCATAAAGGACAACTTTTTGTATTGTAGGTGATTAATTTGCACCTTCTTTTTGTCACAATTTTAAAAAAAAACAACCCGGCAGTTGCCGGGTCGCCTTGATAATTTATTATTAATCCGGAGAAGGAAGTTAGAGCTTGCCTTCCCACAAACTCTGCAAAAGTATGAAAAAGATTTCAATGTTTTTAAGCGTGTGTTTAGTGGTTCTTTCTTTAGGTGCGTTTGCACAACTAAAAATGAATTCAAGTGGCAAAGTAGGAATAGGAGGAGATCCTGCTTCAGCTTATTTTGTAAACGTTACAAGTACTTCAGGTAATAATGGAATTGATGTTACTCTTCCTCGTGGCGGCACTGGCTCCTTGTATGGGGTATTCTCTTCATTTACTAATAGTTTAAATGGCTCAATTAATCGTAGTGTGTATGGTGAATCTTATAGTACTACTGCATCGAGTTCTGGACAGGCATATGGTGTTTATGGTATAGCAGGAAACTCTACCGATGGCTATAATTTCGGAGTTTTTGGACAACTTTTAGGGACTAAAAGTGGAGCTTCTGTTTACGGCACTATTGGCACTTTTAATGGTGTCCCGAATGACCTTGCAGTAGCGAACACCCAATATGCCGGTTATTTTGTGGGTAACGTAAAAATGACAGGATCAATTTGGGCGGCAGGTGGTACGATTACTGGTTCAGATGAAAGGATAAAGAAAAATATAAGTGTCCTCGATTGTTCAGATAATATTTTTAAGCTTATGCCAAAACAGTACAAACTTAAAAGCCCAAAAGAATTATTTAGCGACAAAAAAATAACTTCAGATACCGCTAAAATTGTAGTTGACAATAATCCAGATTCTGAAGATTACAATAAGTATCATTATGGGTTTCTAGCGCAAGAATTGCAACTTGTTTATCCCGATTTGGTTTACACTAGCCCTGATGGCACATTGGGGGTTGATTATCAGGGTTTAATTCCAATGATAATTGACCAATTACAAAAAATGAAGCAATCACTAAAAGAGAAGGATGATATAATCGCAACCCTTGTGGCTGGGCTTGAAAATTGTTGTGGTTCATCCAGCCTGAAAAACGCCTCACTGGCAACCGGAATTACGAGTAGTCTAGCTGAGAATGTAGCTCAATTGGATCAGAATATCCCGAACCCATTTAGCCAGAAAACCAGTATTGGCTGCACCATACCGGAAAACTCCGCAACTTCGGTTTTGTTTATCTACAACATGAACGGAACCCAATTGCAGCAATACAACGTAAACGGCAAAGGGAAACAAACCGTAACCATTAGTGGCAACAGCCTTGATCCGGGCATGTACCTCTATGCACTTGTTGTTGATGGCAAAGAAGTGGATACGAAAAGAATGATTTTGACGAAATAAAGTAAATCCATATAATAGGATACGTTTTGTTTCAGGAATCTGAGCATTTGACTTTTTCTAGAAACTTTTTCTAAAACATCATTGATGAAAAACTACTTAGTAATTATTTTAATTCTTCTTGGTTTTACCACGACAGCCCAAACCTATCATCCATTTCCGACGAAAAATACTATTTGGACTCAAATGAGCCCAAATCCAAGCTACTTTGAGCATGATATATTTCATATCTATGCTTTAAAGGATAACGATACCACCATCAACGGCAAGCTATACCACAAATTGTACAACTCCGAAGACTCCATTTTTACTGAAAAAGAGCTCTGTGGAGGTATCAGGGAAGAAAACAAAAAGGTATATTTCTATGCACTGGATTCATTGCCATATCCAAGAGAACAAACGATACCTGGAACTGAATATTTGTTGTATGACTTTTCATTAAAAATTGGAGATATGATAACGAGTGATCATTTTAGACTTATAGCCCCAATTTCCGTGTCGAATATTGATAGTATTTTAATTGGTACGGAATATCGAAAAAGCATCACTTTTGATGATGTACAAGAAATGACTTGGGTTGAGGGAATTGGTTCTTTAAGAGGAATAATAACTGTAACTGCACCTTCTCTTGCGAGTGGCGGTTCGAAGAATAATTTAATTTGTTTCAGGCAAAACAATGAAATATTGTATCACAATAAGGGTTACGATAACTGTTTTTACAAAAACGATTATAATTCAGTAGAAGTGAGCAATTTTGCCAAGGCTATCATCCTTGCGCCAAACCCTGTTTCAGCAACTTGTAAGTTGAGCTATTCTGCCTGTTATTATCAATTACAGATTGTTAGCCTGTTTGGCATTGTTGTGCGCGAATACAATGTTACCGGACAAACATCAACCATTGTTGATAGAAACGGACTGCCTTCTGGGATTTATTTTATAAAACTGATTGGACATGGAGAAGTTAACGCAACAATAAAAGCAATTTTTAACTGAGCAAATACTACATTGGTTTTAATTCTTATTATTAACATTTTAAACGGACATAAATATGAAATATATTAATTTAATACTGCGGTGGTTGATTTTTCCCATTTTGGCAGTATTTCCTTTTCTGGTTAACGGTCAAAGCAGTAACTTGTCGTTCGGTATTACCGATATTGAACGTATGATGCTAACCGATGGAGTACGCAATTACGAAAAGGTTCAATTAAAAGGATCATTTCAATCTGATGATGTTGGCAAACCTTGTTTGCCCGTTTTTTATTACAAGTTTTATGTACCTAAAGGAAAAGTTGTAACCGGAGTTAGCTATGAAAGTTCCGGAATAAGCCAGTTTAGACTTGACTATGACTTACTTCCGGCACAACATCCTGTATTGCTTTCACAAGAGGGTAAGGATATATCATTTGATTCTCCCGATCCTGCTGTTTATAGCAAGAATGCTTTATACCCCCAAACTCAAGCCGCCGTGTTTCGTTCCGATTTTATTGATGGCGACCTGGAGGTTGTTACAGTTGTATTTTATCCAATGCAATACAATCCGGTGCAGAAGAAGGTTCAAATTACAACTGGTGGGGTACTGAGTTTAACAACAAGTTCTGCAACAAAATTGTCCGTCACACAAGACCATGCCCACGGAAGAGAATTTGTAGGTCTAATGCGGTCAATAGTCGAGAATCCCACCGATGTTTCCCCTACACTACAAGATCCGGTTCCGCCAACTGGACTAAAATCAGCCCAAGTAGCATGGACTGTGCCATTTTACGAATATGTAGTAGTAACATCAAGGGCATTGAAACCTGCATTTACCAAGTTCATAGCATGGAAAAAACGGAAAGGCTACAATGCCGGTGTAGTGTGCATGGAAGATATCGTAGCCGATGCAAATGCTGTTCATGGCGATCCAATTTCGCCCGATAATTCGCGAACAACTGACGATGCAGGTAAATTAAGAGCCTACTTAACTGCCGGGTTTAACAATACGACACCTAAAACTACTTATTGTCTGTTGGGTGGCGAACCTCCAATAGTGCCAATACGATATGGATGGTCATTTGATGATACTTGGGACGCTACTCAACTTACTTGGGCGAATGGCGCGGCTCAATTACCTTCCGATTTCTATTTTTCTGAATTACAAACCAATTGGACAAAGGGTGATGCCGTTGCAACTGGAGGTTATTATTACAATAGCGTAACTGACAAATTCGATTATGGGGCGGAAATATATGTTGGTCGTTTATTGTGTAACTCCGAATCGGATATAGCAAAATGGACTGATAAAGTCATCATATACGAGCAAAACCCAGGCAATGGTGATTATTCCTACCTTTCAAAATCTCTATTTACAGAGGCTGATAGTCTGGGCACTATCAGTTTGAGTGTTTTGCCTTCTATCTTTACAACTTCGACAGAAAAGGTGTGGCATGAAAAAAAATCTGATTGGGTTGGATCTAGTACAGAACCACATTTCCCAAAGGGAGCGGATGTAATTACTGAGCTTAACACCCATTATGGGTTCTATAGTGTTTTTAATCATGGTTCTCCTTGCTCTTTCGCTACTGCCACTTATGGGAATAACTATTATGAGGTACCAGGAACTACACCTCATAGATATCAGGTAACATCATCTGACTCATATATCAACAATGCTAACATTACCCCCGAAAATGGTAATGGTTTTGATAACCTAACAAATTTTAATTTCCCAACAATTATTTATTCCGTTAGCTGTATAAATATGCCGTATGACAATTATGATTTTTGGGGAGTAAATCATAAAATGGCCGATGGAACGAGAACACTAGGTACATCATTTACTGTCGCAAATAGCGGTGGCGGTCCGTCTTATCTTGGAAATACCCGTGATGGGTGGAATCCGTATGGTACATACTTGGAGCAATATTTTTTCAATAACATAACAACATTTCCTCAACTCGGTATTGCAGAAGCAAAGTCGAAAGTTGGACACAGCAACGGTCCTACCTATTATCATTGGAATATTTTAACCCATAACCTTATTGGTTGTCCTGAAATGCCTATGTGGACAGTTACACCTACTACTTTTAATGGTTCGGTTTCAGAGAACGGCACAAGCGTTACCGTTAATACCGGTGGCGCTATTGCTGATAAAATTTGTGTAATGAGCGCGCTAAACGATGGATATTGGGTGGTTAAACCGAATCTTTCATCATATACTTTCCCAGATGTTCCCAAGCCATATTATGTAACCATAATAAAAACCAATTACATTCCATACCAGAATGTACTTACAAATGTCTTTATCGAAAATCGTCCAGCCATAAATTCTACAGCCTATTTGAATTGTCAAACGCTTTCTGCTGGTTATGATGTTATTCCCAATAATGGTATAGTTGGAAATGTTGTAATCCAAAGTGGAGCAAACATTACTTTCGATGCTACAGGTGATATCATTTTGGCCGCCGGATTTGAAGTTCAAGTCGGTGCAACTTTTGAAGCAAAATAATTAAAGCATAAAACAGAGAACAAAGGGATTCCATCTTTCAAAAAGAGATGGAATCCTTACTATATGCCGAAAGGCTTCCGGAAAGATGCTGAAGGCGTTGAAAAACTTAGTGATTCCGATATTCGAAACATCGAAAAAGGCATGACCAATTACCGTTTTGTGAATCCGTTCTCGTTTTACAACCGCATTTATCAGGTGATCTGGGAAATC
>JBBRGJ010000196.1:0-5831 GCA_038240835.1 Bacteroidales bacterium
TGCCTCCTGAGCATATTGACGAGTTGGGCGCCGCGTTCGTGGATTTCTTCGGCCCGCACAAAAAGAAAGTTCTTTACCTCTATCACGACAGGGCGACCAATCAATACAGTAAGGTGAAGAAAGACCAGGCTTCAGCGCTTAAAAAAGCAATCGAATTTGATAAAGGGGGAAATAAAACCGGCTGGAAGGTGGAGCTAATGAATGTTGGGCAGGGGAATATCGAACATGCTACCGAATATGATTTTATGATTCAGCTGATGAGCGGGAACAATCCTAAGTTGCCACGATTAATGATTGACCAGTACAATTGCCGGGAGGCAAAAAGCTCTATGGAGCTGGCACAGGTAACATATGTTACCGGAAGACTAAAGAAAAAGAAAACGTCCGAAAAAATCGCAGTTCTGAGACTACCCATGGAGAGCACGAACATGAGTGATGCGGTGAAATATCTTCTTTGCCGCAGGGAGTGGCTTGCAGCTGTTCGTGGCATTAAATCTTCCGTATTTGGCTATGAGGCAAAGGTTTTTGGGTAAAGAATAAAATCGTTTGTGTTAAATAAAAATGTACATTCGCAGTGCCTTGGAGGATATTGAAAATATTTATGCGATGCGCCATTATCGGAGTTGTGTATCATTAAACAGAGGCTGAAAACTTACTTTAGAATAAAAATTAAATGGACCCAGTATCAATTGCAATAATAACATACGTATCACTCAAATTTGTTGACCAATTTATAAAAGAAGAAGGTTACGGTAGGGTAAAGAAATTTTTCTTTCCATCAAAAAAATATAAAATTAGACTTATTCAAATTATCTATGAGACAATTGAAGAATTTGAGTCAATAAACACTGTTGAAAGTTCTGGCGAAAAATTTCCTTTCTATCATTCTCAATTATTATTTAATGAATTAAATAAATATATCCTATTCAATAACTCACATACTAACCACGGTTCGATCATTGAAATTTTAAAAACGAATTCAAATATTATAGCCCCTAGTACAAAAGAAATAGAATCGTTTTATCAAATCTTTACCTTGAAAATTAATACGGATAAAATGCTCAGAGCATTATTTATAGAAGAAAATTTCAAAGCCAAGATTTTCGACTTAGGTGAGGTCCTATTAAGGATTGAAAGAAAAATTGACACCCTAAGTTCAAATGTTCAAGACCTTCACTCAGATTTTATTTTTTATCCTAATGAAAACTGGTTTCGAGATCAATGCAAATTCTCAATCGATGATCTTGGGAAAAGGTATACGCCAGAACTAAATGTGAAACTTGAAGTATCTGAAATTTTCGAGGGACTTGGAAGAACTGAAGATTTCAAAAGAAAAGTTACTAAGCACTTCGATCAGTTTCTCATAAAAGGAAAAAAGGTCTTAGAAAAACAACCTGAAGTAAAGGATAGCATTGAGAATTTAGAAAATCACTTTGATGAGATCTTTACTCTATTTCAAAATACAGATTTCCAAGGGACTAGATTACTCCCAATAGAAGAATTTGAAAGCTTGTTGAATAGTATTCAAGTTTCAGTTCAAGAAATTTATAATTATTACATAGCAGAGGAAAAAAAGCTACAAAAAGACAAAAATGATTATCAATATTATCATAAACACGGCTACGAGTTAAGAAAAATCAGAGAGTTTGAACATGAGCTTTCAAACTTTACAAATTTAATTCATGGTTATATATTTAAAGTGGCCAATAATCCTTTTTTACTCCTAGATGGTGAAGCTGGTATCGGTAAATCTCATTTGATTGGAGATACAATTTCCAGAAGAATTGATAAAGATTACGAAAGCGTATTTCTACTTGGGCAACATTTTGTTACAGAAGAAGATCCATGGACTCAAGTTTTTAAAAGACTCCAAATAAACTCGAAAGCCGAAGATTTTCTTGGAAAATTAAACCAACGCGCTAAGGAATCAGGAAGGAGAATAGTTCTTTTTATTGATGCGATCAACGAAGGAAAGGGGAACTACTTTTGGAGCAGCTTCGTAAGAAGTTTTATTAATGTTATTAAGAAATATGAATGGCTTGGGCTAGTTCTAACCATTAGAACATCGTACAAAAATTTTATCTTCCCTGAAGAAGAAATGGCTGATCTGAAAATTGTAGAACATCACCATTATGGATTTAGGAATATTGAATATGAGGCGAGTAAACTTTTTTTCGATAACTTCAAAATAGAGTTACCTAATGTTCCATTGTTACATCCCGAGTTTCAAAATCCACTCTTTCTAAAACTATTTTGTGAAGGAATAAATAAAGCAGGATTAACTCGTATTCCAGATGGACTTCAAGGCATCACCTCAATTATTAACTTTTTTGTCAAAAACGTAAATGATGTTTTATCAAAGCCAAAAAGGGTTGGGTACTCAAATAGCTTAAACCTTGTACAAAAGTCGATTTACACCTTAATTAAATATAAAATTGACAATCATCTCAGATATGTACCGTATGAACTTGCCTACCGAGTCATTGATGAATCAATTTCAAGTTTAATTGACAAAAAAGGATTTATTGATGAGCTAATTGTTGAAGGCGTGCTATCAAAGAACCTTTTTTGGAAAGAGGAAAATAGTCATGAGGAAGGAGTTTATTTGGCATATGAGCGATTTGAAGATCACTTAACAGTCCAATATTTACTTGAACAATATCCTGAATTAGAGAAAGAACTTAAAGAAGGTGGTCAACTTCACAGCTATGTTAAAGACGAACATGCTATCTATATGTATAAAGGGTTAATAGAAGCTTTTTCAATTCAAGTCCCTGAGAAAAATGGACATGAATTTTTCGCTCTTATTCCTGATATAAAAGATAAACACCCGATTGTTGAATCTTTTGTTGAAAGTTTACTTTGGCGAAAGGTTGAGACAATCAATGAAGAATCTAAGAATTACGTAAATGAATATGTTTTTTCTTATCAAGATACCCATGACCTTTTTTGGGAAACTATTTTTGCGGTTACAGCTATTCCAGACCATTTCTTTAATGCTCGTTTTTTGCATAATCATTTAATGAGGTTCTCTCTTGCAGAACGAGATTCGAATTGGACACAATTACTCAAATACAGATATAATGATGATTCTTCAGTAAAAAGGCTAATAGATTGGGCGTGGGTACAGACAGACAAATCACACATTTCAGATGAATCTATAATGCTAACTAGCATTACTTTGGCATGGTTTCATACTTCTACAAATAGAAAACTTAGAGACTGTTCTACAAAGGCATTAATTTGTTTACTTCAAAATAGAATTGAAGTATTGTTAGGAATCATGAAAATGTTTGAAGAAGTAAATGACCCTTATATATATGAACGTCTGTTTGCCGTTGCCTATGGATGTGCATTAAGAACTCGTCAAAAGGAAAAATTAGCTGAATTAAGTGAATATATTTTCAAAACCATTTTTAATAATCCTCAAGGAGTAATTCCACACATATTATTGCGAGATTATGCAAGAGGAGTGATTGAATATGTTAATTATCTTGACATCGAACTCAGTTTTGAATTATCTAAGGTACGCCCTCCATATCCTAGCATTTGGACAGATCAAATTCCTTCATTTGATGAGTTGAAAGAAAAATATGACAATGAGGAATATTATCATTTGTGGAGTTCCATAATGGGGTATGGAGATTTTTCAAGATATATAATTGGAACGAACAGCAATCATTCTGATTGGTCGAGTATTAGATTAGGAGAAACTATAATTAATAGAAAACAAGTTTATGAAGAATTTAAATCTCGGTTAACAACAGAACAACTTGAGATTTTAAATAGCATGGAACCTGACTTTTCAAAAGCTAGTTTTGAAAGTCTCATCTCTGATAAACTTAATGCTGAATTGGATAACTTAAATGATGATGAGCTTATTGAGATAGCATACGAGTTACAAGATAATACAACTGATCAAAGAAATAAACTGAAAAGGTTATTGTCTCAAGAATCGAAAAAAGAATATGAAAAAAACATAGAACCTTATTTAGATAGTTATAATAGCATTACGAATAAAATCGAAAGCTTTGATTTAGAAATTGCACAAAGAATAATTTTTTCTAAGGTTATTGAATTAGGTTGGACTCCTAAATTGCATTTAGAATTTGACAAAGAAATTGGAACAGGTAGGGGAAGAGCTACTACGCCACATGAAAGAATTGGGAAAAAGTATCAATGGATTGCATATCATGAGTATATGGCTCTATTAGCGGATAATTTTATTAAAATAGATAGTTGGGGAGATAATGAGGTAAAACCTTACGATGGACCATGGGATCCTTATTTCAGAGATATAGATCCGACAATGCTGATCAATAAAACGGGAAATTATGATGACGAACAACCTCAAAAATTTTGGTGGATTAACAACGAAATATTTAATTGGGATTGTACAAATGAAGCTTGGGTAAAAGATCACACAGTTTTACCTACCTTTGAAAATATCTTACAAGTAAAAGATGATAATGGTGAAGAATGGTTAATACTAGAAGGTTATCCATCATGGTCAGAGCCTAAGAAAATTGGCGAAGAAAAATGGGATCACCCGCATAAAGAGCTTTGGTGTCAAATAAGGAGTTATATACTTAAGCATGATGAGTTCAATTCATTTAAAGATTGGGCAGTTAAACAGAATTATATGGGTCGTTGGATGCCCGAAAGTAGCGACCGATATGAGATGTTCAGTAGAGAATATTTTTGGTCTCCTGCACAAAAGTATTTTATGACTGAGTATTCTGGAGGTAACGAATGGACTGAGATACATGATAATAAATCGGGAGAGTATATTGCCAAGGTTAACGTGACTGCTCAAGGCTTTTTATGGGAAGAAGAGTTTGATAATTCGAAAGAAGAAACAATTAGCTTTTTAAAACCAAGTTCTGTTATCTATAAAGGCATGGGGTTCAAGTATGGTCAGAAAGAAGGAGAATTTATGGATAGCTCTAATGAGCTACAATGTTTTGCGGCAAATGTTTATCATGATTCAAAATCTTATCTTCTTGTCAAGAAAGCACCCTTATTAAAGTTTTTACAAGAAAACAATTTAAAAATTGTTTGGACGATTTTAGGAGAAAAACAAATAATTGGCGGACGATCTTTTGACAACAATTATCCTGGAAGATTGGAAATAAGTGGGGCTTATTATTTCAAAGACAATATTTTAATTGGAAGACTGAATACAAAACAAGAATAAAAATTTCGAACACACAATGGAAGAATTAGAGAACTGAATTAATTTCTGTTTGATAAATGTTTGATAATGACCGCTGAGATAATTCGGATAAATGAAATTTCATTTATTCAAAAGACAATATCAAATAAAAGTGAATTTATAAATGAATCTGAAATTTTCTTGAAATAGCATGTCCTAATTGAGTAGACGCCCCAAGATGTAAACACCTCAGGAAGAGCATTTCGTTTGTTAGGGCTCATAGGTAGCAAATGTGAAGTAATTTTCTCGATTAATTTAACAAATAGATTGCACCCCCTATTCCCCCTATTAATAAAATCACCGCCAACGTGTAGTCGTAAATTTTATTGGTGCGTGAACGTGATGTGGCTTGGGGAATAAGTACCAATGGTGATTTGTCAACCTGCAGCATAAAAAACAAATTCAGAATTTGCTGATCGTGCATATATTCGATTGCAGTATTTTCGCCACCCATTCGAATCGGATTTCCGGTATAAAAAGCATTGTTTTGCTGAACCCTCTCCATACTGGTGTTATAATCAGAGAGTTTAAATCTGAAAAATCTTTGTGAATCTGGCATGTCTTGATCATTTTAGAATTGTTTAACGTAAGCGCCAACCTGGTGTCCGATGTCGGC
>JBBRGJ010000197.1:0-5829 GCA_038240835.1 Bacteroidales bacterium
GGAGATTTATTCGTTGTTATAATTATCGAACATTGTTCGTGTAGGTGATTTATTAGATTAAAAAACGAAACTGCTTCTTGCTTTTTAATTGGCAATAACATAATATCATCGATTGCTATTAAATGGGCTTTAAAAAAGCGGTTATAACTGCATAATGCAACAGATGTCATCTCTTTCATTTTTAGCACGTTTATCAGGTCTTCCATGGTGGTAAAATACGCCCTATATCCTTTTTGGATGGCTTCATTAACCAGCCCTGCTGCAATATACGATTTACCTGTACCACTCGGACCCATAAGTATTAAATTATAAGCTTGCTCTAGCCACAAGAACTCTTTGAGCTCTTGCATTTGGTATTTACTAATGCTTGAAGAGAACTTAAAATCGTAATAGCTTAAGTCGTGATTACGAGGAAGACGTGCTAATTTAACCCGTTTTTCAAAATCTGTTTTCTGACGTTGTAGGACCTCTTGCTCTAGCACTTCACAAGTATAATCGAGATAAGTTGGCTTGTCTATCTGAGCACTATGAATGATGTTTTCTGCCCTATTGCGAAGTAGGGTTAGCCGAAGTTGATCAGCGTATTGTTTTATTTGTGTGATTTTTTCCATTAGAACATAATTTTTTCGTAAGTATTAATTTTGCTTGTTTCAACCGTTATTGTATGTAACTCTTTATTGCATATTATTTCTGGAACATTATACGTTATCTCCTTTTCTTGCAATGCGTTATCTTGATAATGATTGGCTATTTCAATCAATTGATTTGCATTAAAAATGGAGTTTTCTAAACAAAATTTGACGGCTGTAGCCAAAAAATCCGATGATATATTTTCTCCTTTTTTTTCAATTAATCGCAAATTATCTCTCAAATATCGAGGTTTGTCTTTCTCTAATAATTCCAAGAACATGGACATGTTCTGATTATTAGGCAACATCCCTAAAACAGATTCTTTTAACATAGAAAGACTTTGGCTTTTATCCCTTCTGTGGTCGGTGTTGCGGATGGTGCAACCTTTGTCGAGACTCAATGAATGGGTTGTTAATAGCTCCTTATTGGAAGTATAAATAGAAAGCATTTCATCCGTTTCTTTCAGAAAAATAGAAGAATTTGGACCAGAATATATTCCTGAAGGAAGAGTGTAAAAATTGCTTTTATAGCTTATCGTATTGTCTTTGCGAACTCGATATTCTTTGAGTGCTTCACT
Organism: Bacteroidales bacterium; assembly: GCA_038240835.1. Lineage (GTDB taxonomy): Bacteria > Bacteroidota > Bacteroidia > Bacteroidales > WCHB1-69 > JBAXTE01. The sequence goes on from JBBRGJ010000197.1 coordinate 1,208, forward strand.
TGTTTGAGCAGTTGGCTTCAAAGGAATTAAATAAGGTTGTTCGATTATCCATTCATGAGATGGGATTTTCTTTATCCCAGCATGCTCTTTGCCATTTGCTGTGCGATTTAGCCACGCAATAACACTCGCATTAAGACTATTTAAACTCTCATAAACACGACCCCGTAAAAAGTTTTTCTTTACAAAACCAACTACGTTCTCTACCTTCCCTTTGCTCTCTGGGTCTGCCTTTCGACAAAATACTGGCTTAAAATCAACATCATTGCAATAGGCTCTAAACTCTCGAGTTAATATTAAATCCCCAAGATTTTCATTGACAAGAAGTACTCTATCCTGGTCGTAAACAATTTCTTTGGGCTGTCCGCCGATAAACCGCAATGCTTGCTGATGTGCCAAAACAGTGCTTGAACTGGTAAAAGGAGTGTCTTGAAAACAAACAAATTTATAGCGTGAGCGACACAGAACAAATACAAAAAAATAAACCTTTTTGCGACTGTCATTTTTTGTTTGCATAAAGTATTCACCAAAATCAACTTGGGCCTGATGTCCATAATCAGGCTCGGAAAGTTTCTGATAATCACGCGGTTGCTTGTCTACACATTTGCTTATCCCCTCAAGTTTACGAATTCGCTGAACAAAATTGTAAACCGTTTTGCTGTGAACTGCTGGTGGTTTATCAAAATATTCCTTTAATCGATCTTCTATTTGCGAAGCCGATAGAAATGGATGAATTTCTAACTGTTGCTTGATAAATTGGTAATATTCCTGTAATTTGTGAGGAAGGTGCCGTTCCTTCTCAATCCAACAGTAGAAATCCTCTTCATCCATCCCTAAATAGCGCCTGACCGTTGAACGATCAAGTCCTAATTCTCTCGAAATTTGACTTTTATTAAGCCCTTTCGAATTTAATTCATTAACTTTGTACCACATAATAACCTTTTTGTTGTTGTGTTTTGCCTTCATAATTGTTTGTATTGCTACTACAAAGATGAGGGCATTTTTATTTACAAACAACTGGTGATTTACAATTGCGAAAATTTGATGATGCAAAGTTGCTAATTACATTCACAAAGAAGAATTAAGAAGAGCCTTTGATGGAGACACTTCACTTTCGCCGCGGAGAATCAGTGGGGCGAAAAAACCCAAGAATTCTTAGTGCTTCTTAGTGTCCTAAGTGCCTTAGTGGTAAAACGAAGAAGTAATTAAACAGTAGAATAGAAACTCTCTAGATTAATAAAAGAGTGCTTATTTTCCTGAATTGCATTCCTATAATTCAAACAATTTTAGATATATCTTGTTCCATAAATAAAAAATAAATATGCAAAATATTGATTTCAATAATACGCAGATCGCGTTTGAATATCGTTCGGATAGAGCGTTGAAAAAAGCTCATTTTCTTTTCTCTTTGTTGACTTATCCTTGGTTGGTGAATTTAGGTTCTCCAGTTATTTTGGCTCTTCGAAAAGTGCGATTGGCTCCTTTGTGGTTGCTCAAGCCGATGATGTTTAGTCATTTTTGTGGAGGCGTAAATTTAGAAGAGACTGCTGCGGTGGCCGAAAAGTTGAATAAATATAATGTGAAATCTATTCCCGATTTCTCGGTGGAAGGAAAAACAACCAACAGTGGAATTGATGCCGTTGTTGAGGAGATTCTTCTATCAATTGTGGCGGCTTTTAAAAATAAAAACTTTGCTTTTTCTGTTTTTAAACCCACAGGACTTGCTCCAGCCGATTTGCTCGAAAAAATGAGCAACAACCAATCTCTTACAACAGAAGAAGAGGAGATGGCGAAGCAATTTCATCATCGTTTTGAACGGATTTGTAAAACGGCTTCCGATTATCAGGTTCGATTATTAATTGATGCTGAGGAGTTCTGTTTTCAGAATTTAATCGATGCAAAAACGGAAGAGATGATGAAACTCTATAATAAGGATAAAGTGTTGGTTTACAATACCGTGCAGATGTACCGACACGATCGAGAAGTATATGTGAATGAGTTGATTGAACGTGCCAAGAGTGTTGGTTTTTTTGTCGGATTAAAAGTGGTGCGTGGTGCTTATTTGGAAAAAGAAAATTTGCGCGCCAAACAAGGCGGTTATCCAACCCCAATTTATGGGAGTAAAGAGGAGACAGATGCTGCTTACGACCGAGTGGCTAAAGTAATTGTAAATAATATTGATCGCTGTGAGCTCTTTTTGGGAACTCACAATTTGAAAAGTGTGGAAGAGCTGATGATGTTGATGGAACAAAAGGGAATAGCGAAAAATGATCCACGAATTGTAATTTCTCAACTGTTTGGAATGAGCGATCATCTGTCGTTTAATCTCGCTAAAGCAAATTATAATGTGGTTAAATACCTTCCGTATGGTCCCATTCACGAGATAATTCCTTACCTTATTCGGAGGGCGCAAGAAAATACGTCCGTGGCTGGTCAAACTGGTCGAGAGTTGGCTCTTATTAAGCAAGAGTTAAATAGAAGAAATAAAACGAAGTCTTGATCTTGTTAGTGCCTTTTTAAGCTGCCCTTTCAAGGCGTGCTAAATAAAAAAGCACTTTAAAAATATTTTTCTGCGGGCTGAAAGCCCAGATTGTTCTAACCTATAGCATCGCAATGGGTAGAACCAAAAATGGACGAAAACGCGCCCTGAAAGGGCAACTTAATTAGCCTGTAATTTAATAAAAACAGTCCTTCTTTTTTAATTACAGGACTTATTAACGAATTATCCAATGTTTTACAAAAGATATCTAAATTTTTATCGGACAACTATGATTATAATCACTATTTTTGCAAATAAAAACAAATCACATGAAATTAAATCTTACTCGCCCAATCGTGTTTTTCGATTTAGAAACCACGGGTGTCAATATTGGCTCCGATAGAATTGTAGAAATCTGTATGTATAAAGTCCTTCCCGATGGAACAAGTGCTTTAAAACATGAAGTGGTCAATCCAACCGTTCCAATTCCACCTGAAGTGTCCAAAATTCATGGTATTTGGGATAAAGATGTGGCTGATAAACCAACGTTTGCGGTCGTGGCTAAACAATTCAGCCAGTTTATAGAAAACTGCGATTTAGCGGGATTTAATTCCAACAGATTTGATATTCCACTTTTAGCCGAAGAGTTTTTAAGAGCTGAGGTGGATTTTGATGTTAAGAATCGCCGATTTGTTGATGTACAAAACATTTTCCATAAAATGGAGCCCAGAACATTGAGCGCTGCTTATAAGTTTTATTGCAACAAGGATTTAACCAACGCTCATACCGCAGAAGCTGACACTATGGCTACCTATGAGATTTTGCTTAGCCAAATTGAGCGATATCAAGGGGTGGAAGTGACCGACAAAGATGGAAATGTTACTACTCCCGTTGTAAACGATATGAAAGCACTTAGCGAAATGTCGTTTTATAATAAGCAGGCAGATTTAGCGGGACAGATTGTTTTTAACGACAAAAACGAAGAGATCTTCAATTTTGGAAAATATAAAAATAGGAGTGTGGCCGAAATCTTTAAATCTGAACCAAGTTATTACGACTGGATGATGAAAGCGGATTTTCCATTGTACACCAAAAAAGTGCTTACGTCGATAAGAATGCGCGATTTTAACTCAAAATAATTATTCTCGAATGAAAATTATTTGTATTGGCAAAAACTATCACGACCATAATCGTGAACTTAATAATGAAGCTCCTGCACATCCTCTGTTTTTTATGAAACCAGATACTGCATTGCTTATTAGAAATAGACCTTTTTTTCTTCCCGATTTTTCCAATCAGGTGGAACATGAAATCGAACTGACTTTTAAGATTTGTAAATCAGGGAAGAATATCAACCGACGTTTTGCGCACAACTACTATCAAGAAATTGGAGTGGGAATCGATTTTACTGCTCGCGATTTGCAAAACCAGTGCGCCGAAGAGGGAAATCCATGGGAAATAGCAAAATCGTTCGATTCGTCGGCAGTCATTAGCGAGTTTGTCCCTAAAGAGAACTTCTTAAATGTGAAATCGTTAAACTTCAAATTGTTGAAAAATGGCGTAGAGGTCCAGAAGGGGAGTAGCAAGGAGATGATTTTTGGCATCGACGAAATTATTGAACATATTTCAAAATACGTCACGTTAAGAATTGGAGATATTATCTTCACAGGCACACCCGCCGGAGTGAGCAAAGTTGCCATTGATGATCATTTGGAAGGTTGGTTGGAAGAGCAGAAGTTGTTAGATTTTTGGGTGAAGTAATCGCGATGTCTTTTCAAGAGGACCTTTCAAAAATAACAAAATACCTTAAATCCGCAACCAATTGTTTAGATTGCAATTAACATACTAGATTACAGATGTTTACGTGTAGGATGAATTTCACTTACTTTAGTGAAAAAATAATTTATGAATATTGCTATCTCAGACCGACCTTGTCAAAAAAGCGTTAAGAAAAACAGATAATTTTGAGGTTAAGACGAGGCGGGTGCGATGATGAAAATAGATGCCAGACATCAAAATCCGTCTTGTGAACAAAATTGCTTCCGTAAATCCCATTGCTTGGCTCGTTCAGCAAAATTATCTGTTTTTTAGCTTTTTTGGCGAAGTCTTGATTTTTTGAATACTTTTGTATCAAGACAAAAGTATT
>JBBRGJ010000198.1:0-5775 GCA_038240835.1 Bacteroidales bacterium
GCGGACTGAATAAAACAGGTCGGCATGTTCAAACGAACACAAACCCATTACTTCAATATTTTCTTCCGGAATTCCTGATTCGATCAGCACTGTTTTATTGGCTTCCCACAAATCGAAGAAAGCCTTTCCTTCGGTGAGCGATGGTTTAAGTAAGGCCGTTGCATTACTGAAATTAGCCTCAACTGCCTCAACCACTTCAGACCCAACTTCGTAGGCATGCAAATGAATGGATGGCCCGATTCCTGCTAAAATATCCGAAGGGTTGCAACCGAATTTTTCCACCATTTGCCCGACAGTTTTTGTCGCAATTTTTGCCACTGTTCCACGCCATCCGGCATGAATGGCAGCCACCACTTTTTTCTCCGGATCGAAAAGCAAAATCGGCACACAGTCTGCTGTCTGAACACATATAAATATTCCGGGTTCATTGGTAATCAGGGCATCGGTATCGGCAACCGTATTAGTTTTGATTGCTGAAGTTGCAACAAAAATATGATCGGAGTGTGTTTGACGTGGGAAAATGAATTGGTCAGGATTTCCATCGCACGAAACAGCCAGTTGATGCCGGAATGGCAAATAATCGGATTCCTGATCGCCAGTAAACCGGGGCTTGTTGCCCGAAATCCATCCTTCTTTGGTGGTTATAAAATGGACGATATTTTTATACTTTTTGAAGCTCTCGAACTTAAAAACAGAAAGCCTTCCCTGAACCATCTTTCGCATATCCGTAAATTTTGAAGGTTTTAAAACGGCTGCAAAGATGGAAAAATATGATTGTCATTTTACAAGTTCAGGAAATATTTAGGAAAAAGAAAAAGGGAAAGTTGCATGGAGCAAAGGGATTCCATCTCTTTTTTGAAAGATGGAATCCCTCGCTGCAACGAGAATCTGCCTGTTTCCGGACGGAATTGGGAAAGCCAAATTATATTGAAAGTTGTTTAAACTCGAAAATGGGAATTTTGGTGTTCACCCAACACATTCGACAGGGAAATCACTTTTAAAAATGCCGTTAGGCATTTGATGTGGGTAGAACATATTGGAGGAGTCAGAATTTCGGCCCGTATGGGACGAAAGACCGTATAAATTCATTTTCTACCCACATTTTGTGCCTAACGGCACTCGAGTATGGGTTGTTTCCAACTAAGAAATTCTAAAAGCGATTTCCCTGACACCTTCGATAAAATGCAGATTTTCAGATATTAATTGCATTGAAAAATAATTTTATTCAATGCAATTTATATCTTTGTTTTATAAAATAGAAAACCCAAAGTTCCATTTTTAAACAAAAAAAATCCACCCTTATGACACAAAACCTTATTTCCGCAAGTTTATCGGCTGAAGCGGCAGCCGAAGTGCAACAAAACCTTATGGCTGCCAAATCCGGGCTTAGTTTTTTGTTGAGTTTACAAACCGCCGATGTTGTTACCCTGTTTAAGCCAGGGAACGCTTATCTACCTTTTATCGACAAAGCCTACCAAACCATGGTAGCCCATCCCGAAATCCTTTCCGGAGTATTCAATCAGGAGGAATTTGATCAGGATTACAAACTGCTTAGTGCACTTCGTCCGATTTTTACTCAAATTAACGAGTTGGCCGAAGGTCTCCAAAAAACGTTTATGGCAGTGGGCAGCGATTCGCTGATAGCCGCACTCGAAGTGTACAGTGCGGTGAAGCAAAACAAGGACAAAGTGCCCGGGCTGGCCGCCACAGCCGACGAGATGGGCGTGTTCTTCAAAAGATCGAAAGCAAAGGCCAAAGTTTTATAATACGGTCGTTATATCATGTTTACCTGAAAGTGAGGGCTCCAGTTAAATTGATGCCCTCACTTTATATAGATTAGTGTCTTTATGCCATACAAGAATGACACGAAGACAAACAAGAATGGCCCGGAGACACTCCGGAATGGCAAACTTCCACTGAAGTATGACTTAGAGCCACTCCGGAAGGGCAAACAGCCACTAAAGAATGACTTGGAGCCACTCCGGAATGGGAAACAGTCATAAAAGTATGGCTCGAAGCCATAACCGAATGGCAAGTTGCCATAAAAGTATGGTTCGCAGTCGTAATGGAATGGCTCGAAGTCATAAAAGTATGGCAAGGAGACATTCAAGAACGGGAAAATGCCACAAAGGAGTAACCCTTTGCTAATAAAGATTGAAAAAACGGACCTCAGTAGAAGCCGAAAGCCGCTGATGAATAATTAAAAACAAACTAATAAAAAACACCCCATGAAAAAACTACTGATTCTTTTTACCTTTTTGGGAATTGCATTTGGCATATCTGCACAGGTTACCAAAACCGTTAACCTGGCTACCGCCGGGACACTTTCTACTGTTTTAACTGCCGACGAACTAAACACTGTAACCAACCTAACCCTTACCGGCATAATTAATTTCAATTATTTTACCCCAAAAACATTCTTCGAACCAGCATAGTACGTTAAGCAATTTTAGCAACAAAAACAAAATTTGTCTTCAATTTTTTTCATGTTACCAAATATAGCCATTCTGAAGCAACCTTTTTGCCGTTTTCAGAATCAACAGTAAATATGGAAAGACCCCCACCCCGATTGAAATTATTACTGCTTTGTTACAAGCCTTATTCATTAATGTACTAAAATATTAAACATGAAAATCAATTTAAAAATAAGCCTCCTAATACTCTTCATTTTTTTAATCTCATTGATCTCGTGCCGCCGGGTGAATTACACAAAAAGTGATGCTATAATAGTCAATAGGACTTTTGATTCATCATTAGGAGATTCAGCTTTAATATACGGAATGGTCTATTATGCTGCTGATGAAAAAACACCATATGAGAACGCAAATATATGGATTGCTAACAGCAATATTAAAACAACCAGTGACAATACAGGTTTTTTTAGCCTGAAAATAATTCCAGGGCTCTATACAATTAAATGTCTTGGGCAATACTCAAGTCAAGAATTTACTATGGTAATTAAAGATCTTTCTATTTCATCCAACGAAAAAATTGAAATCAGATTTCTACACGGTGATAGATCAGAATAATAAAGTTTAAATTAAAAACCCAAAACCCATGAAAAGAACAATCTATTTTTCGATAACTTTAATCGGCCTAGTTAGTTCCCTAGTATATTTTTCTACTTTTTCTCGTAACCTAAAACAAGAAGTAAATGTAGCATTCAGGATAATTGTTAATCTTGATACTACTGTTGTTGCGGGCAATAGACTAATTACCCCAGTAAATATTATTAAGCAAGAAAATATCCGTAAGCTTTTGACCCGTTTTAACTCACAGAAACTTCAAGCTGTTTACCGCAACCGCTATAATGAGAAGGGATTTATAAAAACAGGAATACAAGGGAATCCAACTGAAAACTGGCATCAAATTATCCTCAAGAATATCAGTAAGGCGGATGAATTGGTTGCTTTGTTAAAAAGAGAAAAAGGTGTAATAAATGTTTATTTAGAGCGGCCAATACCTTTAAAACCTTGTATTGCTCCAAATGACCCGGAATATTCAAGTCAATGGCATTTGCGGTCTGCAAGTTATCCAGTTGCAGATATCAAGGCAGAACAGGCCTGGAATATAAATAAAGGAAGGAATGATGTAATTATTGCAGTGTGCGATGGAGGAGTAGACTATACCCATCGCGATCTCGATCCTGGTGATCGGAGCCATGTAATCACCGGTTATGACTCCGGAAATGACGATAACAATCCGATGGATGATTTACCTACTGATAACGCTTTGAGTTTTGGCGGACATGGAACCCATGTTGCTGGAATCATTGGGGCCATGGCCAATAATGCTAAACAAGTTTCGGGCGTTATGTGGAATTGTAAGATTATGCCTGTGAAAATGGTTGGTAATGGGAGTTTAACTTTAACTTATCCATTTGGATCGACAAACTGGGATTTTTCTACGACAGCATTTCCATCTGACGTGGCTGATGCAATCGATTATGCAGTGAATAATGGTGCACGCGTAATCAATTTAAGCTATGGATTTGATAACATGGGTTCATTGATTAATGATGTTATATTGAGGGTTCCCCTTTTGTATAGTTCTATTTTAAATGCCTATAATCACAATGTGGTAGTAGTTGCCGCTATGGGAAATGAGTACAACAGGGGAAATCCAATCCAATATCCCGCAGCTTTCCGTGAAGTTATTGCTGTAGGAAATACAACCAACAGTAATCCTCCTTCAAGATATCATTCTTCAAGTACAGGCTCTCATATATGTATCTCAGCTCCAGGAACAAATATCAAATCAACAGTTAGGGGAGGTGGAACTGATGTGAAGACAGGCACATCAATGGCTGCCCCAGTTGTTTCGGGTGTGGCAGGTTTAATAATCTCACAGGGTTTAGACCGTAATCTTAATCTTACTAATGATGACGTCAGGCATATACTAGAAAGAACTACTGATGATATCACAGGAACTGGAATTGGATTTGACAATGAAACTGGATACGGGAAAGTCAATGCTTTTAGTGCTTTAACGCTATTAAATTCCCCAAATGAAGTGTTCCATGGTGTTTCAACTGGTGGAACTGCCTTGAAAATAAATACATTTGATAAATGGATTTATATTGGATCAAGATGGGGACTAGCTTCTGGAACATATCTAAGTGTTGACCAATATCAAATAACTCAGCATGTAACTTTTAATGTACCCTATTGCTCAGTTCCCAAAGTTTGGATAAGAGAGCGAGAAAGTTTATGTATGAGTTTTGCCCAACCGAATGATGGATATCCTTATTCTGAGATTACAATTATTACAAATACTGGGTTCGATGTGAGATTTGCAGCTTACTATGTTAGATATAATATTTCTGGACAAGCTGTTAATAAATGGATACCAACAACTTCTGCCTCTACGCAGATTGCGTATACTGTTGCTGGCCAACCGAATCTTGCTGCGATTGCAGATCCAATTTCCGGTCCTTCTATTGTTTGTTCTTCCGGTGCAAGTTTTTTTGTCAACAATGTTCCCACTGGATGTGCTGTTAGTTGGACATGCAGTTCAAACATTTCGTTTGACAACCAGACTGGCAACCCTAAGGTATTTATAGCTAATGGAACAGGTGTAGGAACAATCCAGGCAACTCTAATTTCTTCATGTGGTAATGTTACCTTGCCTACGAAAACCATTTGGGCAGGCCCACCAATTGTTAATAGTGTTACTGGAGCTTCACCTCTTGGTGTTTATCAGCCTGCAACTTATTATGCTGAGATTTCAAATTCAAGTAGCATGCCCGATTCTTATTCTTGGGCAACAAGTCCATCGAACGGTGTAACAATAACTTCGTATGGCCAATCCGCAAGCATCATGTTTGCGCAATCTGGCTGGTATCAAGTTATGGTCAAGGTTCATAACACCTGTGGTTGGAGTAGTTATGCAATGAAAATGGTGAATATAATTAGTGGATACAGTCTTACTATTTCACCCAATCCAACAACTACCCTAACTACAATAGAGCTAGTTCCAGCGTCTGAAGAAAAAGCCTTGCAAGAGCCTGATTGGGATTTGGAAGTATATGATGCAATGCAAAGCTTAAAAGCTAAAGTACAAAAAGTAAAAGGGAACAAGCACTATCTGAATACATCAGACTGGAAAGATGGGGTTTATATTATAAAAATAAGGATAGGCAACGAAATAATCAACGACAAGCTGGTTGTAAAGCAAAATTAGTTCAAAAGATTCAACGGATTCCATCTTTCGTTTTAAGGATGGAATCCGTTAGCTTTTTTTCCTTTTTCCTGATTTCTATTGGCTATTTTTTCG
>JBBRGJ010000199.1:0-5745 GCA_038240835.1 Bacteroidales bacterium
TTGTCCTACGTCTTCAAAATTTTTCGCCAAAACAAAAGTCCATCCACCACCACCAGATGGCAATACCATATCGCCTTTGCAGTTGGCAAAAAACAGGTTGTCCCAAGCGGAGGTTATGCGTTTGGCTTCTTTGGTTTTGTCAGCATCCGAATACGAACGATCTAACGCACCAAAATTTGTGCAACCAAAAATATTATTATACACCTCAGCGTCAATACCGGTCATATAACGAAATCCATAACCCATATCATCCATTATTTTAGTACGACACCAGGTAAAAAGCACTGTATTGTCGTGAAATGCGATGGATGATGTATTGGGCAGTGCCAAGCCACCACGGACTTCGCAGGCAGCCATACGATTTGCGATAAACACATTGTTAGAAACATCAAAATGTCCACCTTTGCAAGCCATTTGTATACCGAAATGGTATCCGTTAAGGAATACGCAGTTGCGGATGGTGATATTGCCTTCTGCTTCGCCACTGATAAGTTGAAATGCGCTTTTCATCCCAACGGGTTGCAGAATTGGATATCCTGATGGAGATTCATCCACATTTATGATACGACCAGTTTCGCATCCTGCAGGAGCACTGGCTGCTTCAATATCATACGCCGGAGCTGCATACATATTAATTTGTCCTCGGTCGAAAATGATGCCGTCAACGAGCACTACGCCGTCACGCTTTCCTGTCACACGAATATCCATCACTCCTTGATTGCCCGAAGTCATTATCTGTCCAACGCCCGGGCGCATGGTGGTGAGGAACTTTGCAGGGTCTTGTTGCGAAAAATCCTCCGAATAACCACCCACAATAGAGAGGTACTTATTTACCTTTACCCATCCCTGATCTAAAGAGCCGAGGTAATTGCCTTCCGCAACACAAATAATGGCTCCTTCGGGAGCGAGGTCAATGGCTTTTTGCAAATCCTTGATTGGCGTCGCCTGGCTCCCGTCGTTGCGATTGCTGCCCTTGCTTACCGATACGTACAAGGTTTCTATAGCTTCGGTAGATTCATTTGTTATTTTTTCGACATCACTCATTTTTTTGAATTTTGGTTATAAATTGAAGTTAATTTTTCTTCTGAAGATAAAGCCTACAACTGTAAATAAATCAATTTCCTTTGCAGGAAAAATTCTTATATCAATAAAAAATCATAAATACTGTATAAAAAAAGTAAAAAAGCAGTAGCCTATAAAAAGCCACTGTTTTTTACTAATTATCAAAAGAAATAATTACTCTACATTTACTTTATAAGTTTCGTTTCCGATGCGTATTATGTAGATACCTCTATCCATAGCTTGTGAATTGATACCTGTGCTTAAAGGTATGTTGGCAACTTTCGCTCCTATAAGAGAGAACACCTCAGCTGTAGCCTTTGTGCTTTGATTATACTCTATATGTAGAGTGCCTGATGTAGCCCAAGCATTGTTTACAGATGCCTCTTTGAGGTCAACTCCAGCTGGACTTTTCTTTATCACTATTTCATCATAATATTGACTGCCATTTAATTTAATAGCTCCGCCATCTACTAAAGCTCCAGCTGGTGAATGTATATATGAACCAATAAGAGAGATATTACCAAAACCGCGAACTCCACCGCTTTGTATTATTACCTCAGAATTTTCAATTAGTAGATCACCATTATAACCAGAAATTCCGCATTGTCCTGGTGAGTTTACTTTTATGTAAGCATTTTTAATTGTTAAGGAGGCCGAGTTCCCCATAGAAACCCCATAAAAAGCTCCATCAATAAACAAAGAACCTTTTAGAGCAAGATTTGCATAACTGTTGATACCGTCATAAGTACCTGCACCTGAAGAAGTAATTGCAAAGTAATCGGCTTGCACAGGAGATCCATAAATAGCATACTCCACTCCGTCTTCAGCGGAAGCTGATATGTGAATACCATGATTATTTATAGCAGATACTTCAGCCGCATCACCCTCTAGTTCTAGAGTTTTGGTGTCAGGATTATAGGTTGCATAGCCACTAATTATAGGCACAGCATCCATGTTATCTTCAGTTACGTCTATTCCAGCTACCTGTATAGGATATACTCTGATTATCTTTACATTGCCATAATAAACACTACCGTCTACCTGTATTTCGTTATTTGTATATGTACTGTTAACAGGCAAGGTCATTTTGCAGTGGGTAAGTATCATAGAAGCAAAGCCACTAATAGGCTTAACATCAGTACCAGCAGAGTGAGTTGTCACATTGGCGTTATCTATGGTTATTGTTTTACCAGCAGCACTATTTCCTGCTATTACACCACTACCGCCTGCTATTGCGATAATATTACAATCTTTTATAATTAGATCAGCATTAAATGCATGAATCCCAATTAAAGGAACACTAGCATAAGTCATTTCAAGCGAACCATTGTTAATGCCTTGAATAGTAAGGCTACTACATTTTCCATATATAGCTCTATCGCTACAATAAACGGTGTTGTCTCCTATTAAATTAATTGTATAAGACCCGGTACTATTGGTTTCCGATATGGAAACTGCAGACCCACTACCACCATTAATATTTGCATTGTTTAAAGTAATAGTTTTGGTAGCGGGATCATACTTTACGGTTCCTCCATCACCTCGCACATCGTTTTTATTGGCGTCTGTTACCGTTATACCCGCTATCGTAATAGGATAGTCAGCTGCCGATACTTGCATTGAGAATAGTGCTGTCAACGCAAAGACAAGAGCTACCACTTTCATACTTCCGCTCTTCATTTGGCGGTGTGTTTTGTTTAATTTTTTTTTCATCGATTATAAATTTAAGTTAGTAAATTGGGTTTAGTAGTACATTTAAATTATGTTAACTAATCAGTGCCAAAAATAAAAAACAACGTGATTGTTTCCATTTTTTTGTTTGATTTGTTAACAACTTATTGTTTTTGTAATTTTAAAGCCCTCTATTATTTGATATTTCTATGTTTATTTAATATTTTGAGCTCCGTATCCTTGAACTGCTCCAAAAAGCTCAAATGTTTTTTCAAACGGATAGCGATTTGCATACATTGAAACACGCACGGTTTCAGTCCCTTGTTTATTCATTCCCATTGCTGAGCGAAACTGATTAATGGACGAATTAGGGTTAAACGATGAAGTTTGTGTACCGGTGATTCCAATAAAACCTTTCAAGTAAGGAGCATCTATCTTTTTGCTGATGGCATTAACTTCAGATTCGTTCATCTCTCTGTTTTTCTCATACTTAGTCAATTTAGTCACATCTTCAAAGTTTTTTGCGAGGACAAAAGTCCATCCACCACCACCTGATGGTAATACCATGTCGCCATTTCTATTACCAAAAAACAGATTATTCCAAGCTGAAGTTACACGTTTAGCTTCTTTGCTTTTGTCGGCATCGGTATATGAACGATCTAAGGCGCCAAAGTTAGTACAACCAAAAATATTATCATATACATCTGCATCAATACCCGTCATATAGCGAAATCCGTAACCCATATCTTCCATAAATTTATCACGGCACCAAGTGAACAGTACCGTATTTTCGTGAAACGAAATTTTGGAAGTGTTGGGTAGTGCCAACCCGCCTCGTACCTCGCAAGCAGCCATGCGGTTTGCCACAAATACATTGTTGTATATATCGAAGTGTCCGCCTTTACAGGCCATTTGTATTCCAAAATGGTATCCGTTGAGGAATACGCAGTTGCGAATGGTGATATTGCCTTCTGCTTCTCCACTTATCAGCTGAAATGCGCTTGTCATACCAGCAGGCTCTTTCTTAGCCACTGCTGGCGTTTCGCCAACAACCACAATACGTCCCGTTTCGCATCCTGCGGGTGCAGCAGCTCTATCATCGTTATACAAGGGAGCTAAGTACAAACTAATTTGTCCACGGTCGAAAATAATTCCGTCTATAAGAACAACTCCATTTCGATTACCCACTACCCGAATGTCCATAATGCCTTGATTCCCAGAAGTTGGCATTTGTCCTACACCTGGACGCATTGTGGTACGGAACTTAATGGGGTCGCGTTGTGAGAAATCATCAGAATAGCCACCAACAATAGATACATACTTATTTACTTTAACCCAGCCTTGGTCTAAATAACCAAGATAATTACCTTCGGCCACACAAATTACGGCACCTGCTGGAGCAAGATCAATGGCTTTTTGTAAATCTTTAATTGGCGTTGACTGGCTGCCGTCGTTGCGGTTACTACCTTTGTTTACCGATACGTACATGGTTTTTGTCCCATTGGGAATTTCGCCATTACTCACTGCTTTATTTCCTGAGGAGGATCCACCAGAGTTGGAACTAGAAACACCTTGATCCAGTTTCTTTTCAGCTTTATCTAATCCTTCGCGTGTTTCGCGCGCTGATTTTTCAACTACTTTTTGTTCTACTTGCTGCTCAGCAGATTTTTTGAGTTTACTACCAAGTCCTTTGATTTGCGCCTCAGAAGTATAACTGAAAGCAAACACTATGGCTATGGCCATCATTAATGTTTTAATTGTTGTTTTCATTTTATTTTTTGATTTAGTTTGATATTACTGCTGAATAAATCTTGGTTAAAATCACAATAAATCACATCCACGCCCTTTGAAATGGATGTAATATCTAACCTTATATTTAATTCTATCTTTGATTATTGTGATACTATTTATTTCTTAATGATTTTAAAGGATTTTACTACTTTGTTACTTTGGATTATTTTTACAAAATATATTGCTGGCACAAGATTGCTCATGACAATATTTGTTTGATTGTCCGTGATTTTTTTGTTTTGCAAAAGTTTCCCTTGCAAATCGTACAGTTGAAAACTCAACGTTGAAAGTTCAAAGTCTTTCACTTCCAATGTCAGATAATCGTTAGTTGGGTTTGGATAAGCGGAAATGACAAGATTAATTGCCGTTTCTTCAATTCCTATTATGACCGAAATCTCGAAAGCCTGCTGGACTCCATGTGCAACCAAACCAGTAGTTCCAGTGTGGGTTGTATAGGTTGTTTGTCCTACAGAATAGCTTGCTGAACCTCCGGTGCCCGAAATATTTCCGCCTGTGGCGTTAATGGTTTCTTGTGCCTGCAAACTTGTTATTGCTAAACAGATCAAGAGCGCCACACTTAATGTTAATCGCTTGTTTTTCATTGTTATGCGTTCCTTTCTGTGTTAATTTATAAACGACCCCAGTGACTATTAAAACTCATTTTTCAGGTGCGTTCTCCTTTAAGAGTTCCGAAGCTGTTGTGTATTTACTATTTGACAAATTAGGTTTATTATACTATTTACAAAATAACAGTAAAAAAAAGGATTTTACAATCGGGGAAACACCTCAATTTGTGCAGGGGAATTCCCTTACTTTTTTGACATTACAGAGGTTTTCAAAGTATTTTAATTATCTATAATTGCATGCTCTTGCATAAAAAAACCGACCCCATTTAAAATACTGAGGTCGGTTTCAATTTTGAAATACAAAACTATTTAGCAATAACAAGTTTTAGTGGGAAATTTCCACTTTTGCTTGATACCATAATTACATACTGACCATCAGCTAGGTCGTTTGTTGATAAGGAGATGAAGTTTTCTCCATTCATCACTTCGGATTCTTGTCCCATTACTTTTCGTCCTCCTTAAATCCGCAAGGATTTTTTCTTGATAATTTCCTTGCTTGATTTTGTGATATTGGTTTTTTTTCTGACTATTTTTTGAAAAAAATCAATTATTCTAACTTAATTTATGGTTTTTTGCTTCCAGTTTTTGATTATCA
>JBBRGJ010000200.1:0-5681 GCA_038240835.1 Bacteroidales bacterium
GCCATGTAGGCTTCTTTACGTTCTTCGCTGTTAGGTTCGTGTTTGTCTATACAATCTACAGTTAGTCCATGAAATTCAAATATTGGCGCCATCCATTCCGAGTCACGTCGTGCCAAATAATCATTCACCGTTACCAAGTGAACACCTTTGCCAGGAAGTGCATTTAAAAATACTGGCAACGTTGCCACCAATGTTTTTCCTTCACCCGTTGCCATTTCGGCAATTTTTCCTTGGTGAAGAATAATCCCTCCAATAAACTGCACATCGTAGTGACACATGTCCCATAAGATCTCTGTTCCACCGGCAATCCATCTGTTTTTCCAACGAGCTTTATCTCCAACGATTTCGACATTTGATTTTTTTGTCGCTAACAATTTATCAAAATCGGTGGCGGTTACTTCTACAATTTCGTTTTCTTTAAATCGAGAGGCGGTTTCTCTCACAAGTGCGAAAGCTTCGGGTAATATCTCGTTTAAAATATCTTGCGATTTTTCGTAGGAACGTTTTTTTAACTGATCCAACGAACGATAAAGTTCTTCTTTCTCATCGATGGGCATGTCGTATTCTGCATCAAGTCGATTTTGAATAGTGACAATTTCTTCTTCTTCAGCTGAAATATGGTTTGCTATTTTTGATTTAAACTCAGCAGTTTTGGCTCTAAGTTGATCGTTTGAATAGTTTTTTATTACCTTGTGCGCTTCAATGCATTCGGTGAGGATTGGTTTGATTGATTTGATATCTTTGTCGGACTTGGTGCCAAAGATTTTTTGAATTATAGAGGCCATTTTTTAATCGTGTTTTTATTATTTCTTATATCGTGCAAATTTAATGAAATTGGTGGACTTTTCCTCGTTTTTTATTTTAAAACACATAAAAAAAGAGGCGAATGCCTCTTTTTAATCTTTTAATACTCGTCTTCGTGAAAGAAGAAGTCCTCTTTTGTAGGATAATCGGTCCAAATATCTTCAATACTTTCGTATATTTCTCCCTCATCTTCAATCTCTCGAAGATTTTCGATTACTTCGTGAGGCAATCCCGTGCGAGTAGCATAATCGATCAATTCATCTTTTGTTGCTGGCCAAGGAGCATCCTCTAATTTTGAAGCCAATTCTAATGTCCAATACATACTTATATAATTTTTTTAGTTTCTCAAAAAGTGGCGCAAAGATAGTATTAAAATTATACTTTGTCAAGTCTTTTTTTTATTTTATTAATATTTTCTAAACAAGTTCATTCTTTCTCCGCTTTAGAGCTTGTATTTGCCCACCTTTTATTGATTTTTTTAAGTTGTAGACTATTGTTAAAAAAACAAAAAACAGGTTGTTCGTTTGTTGAAAATCTTCTTTTTTCTCTTTTACGTTTATTTGGAGATATTCTCTTTAGTTCTGTTTTCACGAATTCTCTCCCTCTTAGCAACCCTAGCTTTTTGTAAAACATCTTTTTTAAACTGTGATTCTGCTTCTTTTAGTTTGGCGACTTTTTGGATTGATATTGCCGATTGGAATTTTGTGGCGTACTCTTTTTCTAAGTCCAATAAAGATTGTTTTAATTCAAATTGCGATTTCATTAACTCTGCACTTTCCTCTTTAGTTAACTCTTCTACTGATTTGGAACGTAACGTTTTGTTCTTCTTCGCAAAAGTGAGTCTGGTCTCTCTTAGTTTTTCGTTATAGGCTTTGTGAAGTGGCCAAAATTTATCTATTTCCGCGGGAGTGAGTTTCAAATAGTTGTTGTAAAAAGCGACTCTATCTGTCTCTAGTTTTTCTCTTTTTTCTCTTATTTTCTGACCCTTTTGTCCAAATACCTGAACGGATAGCGATGTTATTAATGCTATCATTACCAATACGATTACTTTTTTTGTTGTCATTTTTGTTGGTTTTTTTAAATTTCTAATAGATCCACAAATTCGATTAACTCTTCGTCACTCAAGTTGAACTCTTCGGCAAACTCAACAATCTCATTATTGATGATCTCTTCTTCTGTGTTCAAAACAATATCATTACCAATTTTCTCTGAATCTGAAGTACTGTTTGTAAAAATTCTAACTGCTTTTGAATTCGTGTCTTTAATCGCAGAATAAAGTTCTGACTCATTTTTGGTTGTATTGTTTATCATCACTATCGAAAAAGAAATTCCAATGATTAAGATGATAGAGGCTGCTATCGCCCAGACTTTACGACCTAGATAAAATGATTTTGAGGATGTGTTTGCTTTTTGCATCACATTTATTTCCAACTCCTCAAAATAGTTTTCTGGGACTTTGAATCCTGGATTTTGATTTTTCTCTTCTTCTATTGGTTTCATCTTGATATGTTTGTTTTAATCGAACGTGAGTATGACAAAAGATACTGACGAAGGTTTAAAGGGTATGGATAATATTTTCAATTTTTGTAGATGCATGGTGGTAGGATGCTTTTAAAGCGCCCACTGATGTGCCGAGTGCTTCCGACATGGCTTCGTAGGGCATGTTGTCGTAATATCTCAACAAAAATACTTGGCGCTGTTTGGTGGGCAACGTTAGAATCGCTTTTTGAAGTTTGCGCTCAATTTCAGTTCCGCTGAATACGGAGTCGTCGGAAATTTTATTTGCTAATACCGATTCGTAATCATGAAAGGAGAGCGCTGCTTTTATCTTTTTTGCTTTGATGAAATTCAGCGTTTCATTGATTGTTATTTTGTAAATCCAGGTGGAAAGTTTGGAATCTTGCTTAAAAGAAGAAAATCCATTCCAGATTTTTATAAACACATTTTGGGTGATATCATCGGCATCATCATGTTCGATCACCATTTTGCGGGCGTGCCAATATATTTTCTTATGATAGCGGGTAAAGAGGATTTTAAACGAATCGGAGGGATTGTTTTTGTCAAATAGTAGCGCTAGGATATCTTGGTCTTCATTCATGTTCAATTATATTATCCCAGCATAATTTGTCTCTTTTTTTTGAATTTTACGAAAACAAATCCGTTTTGAAGTCGATTTCGTAAAATTCAAAAATAAGAATTTATAGTTCTGGGAATTACTTCCTTGTCATCACTTTTTTTACTGCAGCAACTACATGAGGTGTGTCTAATCCATATTCTGTCATCAATCTGGCTGGAGTTCCACTTTCGCCGAATTTATCGTCTACGGCTACCATCTCAAGAGGGGTAGGAGTGTTTAACGCTAATAATTGCGCAATTGAATCTCCTAAACCGCCATTCATCATATGTTCTTCGGCAGTAACCACACATTTTGTCTTTGCAATAGACTTTAAGACAGCCTCTTTGTCCAAAGGTTTAATGGTGTGAATATTTATTACCTCCACAGAGATATTTTGTTGTTGCAATTCGTAAGCAGCTTCTAAGGCATGCCATACCAAGTGACCCGTTGCCACGATGGTTACATCCGTCCCTTCGTTCATGATTACTGCTTTTCCTATTTCAAAAGGTGCATCTTCTGCCGTGAAGTTTGGAACCACTGGGCGACCAAAACGAAGATATACTGGTCCTACATAATCGGTAATTGCCAACGTTGCTGCTTTGGTTTGATTGAAATCACAAGGATTTATAACAATCATATTTGGCAACATCTTCATCAATCCAATATCTTCCATGATTTGGTGAGTAGCTCCATCTTCGCCCAAACTAATCCCTGCATGCGAAGCAGCTATTTTTACGTTTTTGTTGGAATACGCCACGGCTTGTCTCACTTGATCGTAAACACGTCCGGATGAAAATCCTGCGAAGGTTCCTGTAAAAGGAATTTTTCCAGAAGTAGCCAGTCCTGCCGCCATTCCAATCATGTTGGCTTCTGCAATTCCCGTTTGAATAAAACGTTCGGGGAACTCTTTAATAAAATCATCCATTTTTAATGAGCCAATTAAATCGGCGCAAAGTGCTACTACATCTTTGTTGCGTTTTCCAGCTTCCAATAATCCAGCTCCAAAACCAGAACGGGTATCTTTATTGTTTATACAAATAGGTTTTTCCATCTTATTATTAATTTATCGATTCATTTTTTGTTCATTTAAGTTCACGGTGGTTTTTTGGTTGGAGGTTACTTCGAAATTTACCTCCTTAGAGTCACTCGTTTGATATGAATATCTCGAGCGGAAGATTATTTTGTATGAGCCTGGTTGCAAAAACAGAGACTCTTTTTTATTGTGTGTCACCAAGTTGTAAATCCACTCCATCTTATTGTCACGAATTACAAACAAACTTCCATTTCCTTCAACTCCTTTGAGAATGTCAACCACTCCAGGAGCGGGAACTTCAACGGTAGCTGTATGGTTTTGATTAATCTGGATGTTTTTAATCAACAAGCGAGGCAAGCAGATTACTTCTGCATCGTATTTTCCAACGATGTATTTTTCGTTTGCATCAAAATATTGCGTGTTAATTGCCGTCGATTCTCCAGCTTTTTTAATCAACACAGGAATGGTTCGGTACTGCTGATTTTTGTTTGATACTTTTAAAACCAGATTTCCTTGTGGTGCATCTATGGGTATAATGGTGTGTTTGCCAATGTTTAATGTGACTGTATCCGACCATACGGGTGGAATGGTGTGCGCTTTTACTTTGTATGTTGGAATTGGATCTACATACATCGTATCTGGAAACCCTTTGCTGTTCATCGTGTGCTCGTAATTGTATTTTACTTCGCCCGAAAGTGCATCGTAAAAAGTCATTGAGCAATTGGTTTCAGTGGGTTTTCCTGCTTCGTCCAATAGATTTACTTGGCATGAGGTTGTGTTGAGTGCTTGGGCAATCACCACGTTTAATATATTGCTAAACTCCTCTTCGCTGGTTGCATCATAATAGTTTCCTACACAGTTAAAAACTTCTTTAAAGTTTAAACCGATGCCTATGATGAACGGTTTTAAGATAATTCCCTTTTTCTGAAGTTCGATGGATATCTTACACGGATCTCCACCACACTCTTCAATTCCATCGGTAATCAATATCACAATGTTACGGCAATTGGTACACGGAGGAAAATCATTGGCGCACTGTTGCAACGACATCGCAATGGGAGTAGTTCCCTTGGGATAAATCAGTTTCAACCGATGTTTTATTTTCGGAATATTGTTGAATGCAAAAGGGATTTCCAGCCTAGAATCATCACAATCCTGTGGAGGAAAGTTTTTCTGATGACCGTAAACTCTCAGTCCTATTTGCAACTCTGGAAATGATTGTAAACTATCCAATAAGTTGGACAATATTCGTTGTGCAATGGCAATCTTTGTATCGCTTTGCCAGCGTGCCCACATGCTTTTGGAAGCATCAAAAATAAAAAGAATTCTTGTTAAATGCCCATCCTTAGCAACCACAACGGTATCGACAGACTCTTTGGACTGTTTTGCTGTTTGTCCCACAACACTACTGCTCATCAATATGAGTAGTGTGATTGCGGCTAAGAAATTGGCTATAAATCTCATTTTTTTATCGATTAGTAGTCGCCCAATGTCTCTTCTAATTGTGCCAATGCTACAACTAATTGTTCGTCGGAAGGCGCTGAACCATGCCATTTGTGTGTGCCCATCATAAAATCAACTCCACAACCCATCTCTGTTTTTAACAAAAGAGCGATTGGTTTGCCTTTGCCGGTCATCGATTTTGCTAATTTCATGGCGGTTACTAACTCGCTCATGTTGTTTCCATCCACTTCAATCACTTCGAAATTAAATGATTCCATTTTCATT
>JBBRGJ010000201.1:0-5667 GCA_038240835.1 Bacteroidales bacterium
TCGGTTTGGTACTCGTTGGGAACCGATTTTATGTATTATGTATCCACCGGAGACAGTGCATTTACCACCGGTTTTTGGAGTCCAGTGCTCAAAAGCGAAAACATCTCCAGTGTTGAATTATACGGATTTGAGGTAGATGCAAACTACTCTATCAGCGAACATTTTACGCTATTTGGGAACTACGCCTATACTCAAAATAAAATATTAAAATACTCCATGATAGCAAGTTCAAATCAAACCGACTTAACAGGAAAACACCTTACGGATGTCCCCAACCACCAATGGATGCTTGGTTTTACTTGGCGCAACAAGTATCTCAATGCAACCATTAGCAACCGATATGTGGGAGAACAATGGGTAAATGATGCCAACATTGAAGATTCAAAATATGGATTAGCGCCAAAATATCTCCCCTATAATCTCACCGATTTAAAAGTTTGGCGAATGGTGGGAAAACATCTTTCAGTGGGAGCCAGCGTAATCAATCTCTTCGACCATATATACCTAACAAGTAAAAGTCAGATAAACACTGGACGAATGGTATTTGGAGAAATTAAAATAATCTTTTAATCACAAACAAAACAATATAAAAAATGAGAAAACAATGGATTTTTGTGTTGCTAATTAGCTTAATTGCTTTCAGCTCATGTAAAGAACAAAAAAAAGGTGCACGTAAAGAAAAAGAGCTTAATGCCGTCGATTCTACCGATCAAACCAACAACTTTTACGACAATGTAGAATCGAAAGAGTTGCCCATAAAAGAGATTACCATCGAAGGAGAAGTAATTAAATTGGGAAAAGTGGATTTTTCAAAACTACAGAAACGAACCATTATCGTGAAAGAAGCATTGATTTCTGGCGATAGCAATAAGTTTGTTGGAGCATTTCGTTACGATGGCTATTCTCTTTTTGATATTTTGAACGAGTATGTTCCCAAAAAAATCAACGAAAAAGAGTTTAAACCAATCATTGATTTGTTTGTAGAGATTGAAAACGACAAAGGAGAAAAAGTAGTAATCTCGTGGGGAGAAATTTATTATCCAAACCACCTCAACGAGATCATCATCGCCACCAATGTTCGCAGAATTGTGCCCTCAAAAACCAAAGAACTTTGGCCATTGCCAACGGATTCTAAATTAGTGGTATCCTCAGATTTGCTTACCGAAAGAAACATAAGCAATCCAGTAAAAATAAGAGTACGCTCTTATCCACGTTCGTTTAAGACTGAAAAAGACATGAAACCATGTTTATCCAAAAAAATTGACATCATTGTAAACGACACCAACGTAAAAACGTTGACCGACAATCCAAAAGAGTTTACAATTCAACATTACAATACTATTTTCTACGGACGTGGACGTGGCATTCACTCAACCACTCCATTCGAAGGAATATTATTAAAAGATGTATTAGCCAAATATTCCAAATTAAACAAAGAGATGTTAATGAACGGTTTAATTGTGGTAGTAGGCGAAGATGGATATCGTTGTGTGTACACTTATAGCGAATTGATGAACCGTTGCGACCAAGCAGAAGTATTGTTGACATGCAATCCAAAAGTGACCGACGAAGGCATTTTCCGTCTTTTTCCAGCGTGTGATTTTTTCTCGGATAGAGCTGTGAAAGCGATTTCAACAATTTATATTGAAAAAGCAAAATAAAGGAATTTAATTTACTAATTGAGAATATAAATGCCTTCTCATCTTCGGATGGGGAGGTTTTTTTTTATTAAAAAGAATCACCCTTTGAGTGTCTTTTTAAATCGTTTGATGATCTCGGTTACGGCTACCTGAAATTCGTTGTGCATCGATTCGTAGAGCGTGATAAAGCGAATGCCTTCATCGGTGAGCAAAGTACGTCCGCCGTCAGCTCCACCACGCTGTTTTTCGAGAAGAGGAAATCCCAACAAATCTTCGCACGTCTTAAGGTCGCCCCAAGCCTTTCGGTAACTAATGTGAAGTTTTTCGGCAGCCGTCTTGAGCGATCCCTCCTCTCTGATGGTTTTCAACATCAAAAATTTATCATCACCAATTATATCAGCGCCGTTCTCGTCCTTAATCCAAATAGTGTAATCTACATGAACATTTGAGTATTTGCTAAACTTTTCCATCGATTTGTTGTTTTGTTTACAAATATAAAATAATAAAAGTGAAGTTTCGATATGTATTATTTTGCATATCGAAAAATATTACTATTTTTGCAAAAAAAACATAAAATATAAAAACAAAATGAAAAACACAATTTATAAGTATTCGGAGCCCAAGAATGAGCCAGTGCTACAATATGAAAAAATGAGCAAAGAGCGCACTCAATTAGTAAGTGCTTTAGATAAAATGGCAAGTGAGCAAGTAGAAATTCCTGTCATTATTGGAGGAAAAGAAATTTTCACGGGCGATACTGCTAAAATATCGATGCCTCATGATCATCAGAAACCTTTGGGCGTTTTTCATAAAGCGGGCACAAAAGAGATACAGCTTGCGATAGAAGCCGCTACAAAAGCGCGCAAAATTTGGGAATCATTTTCCTGGGATGAGCGTGCTTCCATTAATCTTCGGATTGCAGAGCTAATTTCTACTAAATATCGTCACGTGCTAAATGCTGCCACCATGCTTGGACAAGGAAAAAATGCATATCAAGCAGAGATAGATGCAGCGTGCGAAACCATTGATTTTTTGAGATTCAATGTACATTTTGTCTCTAATATATATCACGAGCAACCGTTATCAGTTCCTGGAATTGTAAACAAATTAGATTATCGTCCTTTGGAAGGGTTTGTATTTGCAGTCTCTCCATTTAACTTCACGGCCATTGCGTCGAATCTTTCGATGGCTCCAATTTTAATGGGAAACTCCGTGGTATGGAAACCAGCTTCTACGTCGATATTATCCAACTATGTTCTGATGCAAATATACAAAGAAGCAGGATTGCCAGATGGTGTAATCAACTTTGTTCCAGGAAACGGTCCTACCATTGGAGGTTCAGTATTTAGCAGCCGCGATTTTGCAGGCATTCACTTTACAGGATCAACCGGAACGTTTAACAATATGTGGAAAACCATTGCCGATAACGTATTAGGATATCGCTCCTATCCAAAGATTGTAGGTGAAACTGGTGGAAAAGATTTCGTATTTGTACACCCATCATCCGATGCGTTAGAAGTAGCTACTGCATTGGTTCGTGGATCGTTCGAATATCAAGGTCAAAAATGTTCTGCTGCTTCCAGAGCTTATGTTCCAAAATCATTGTGGAAACAAGTAAAAGAGTATATGGGCGACATGTTAAAAGAGATTAAAGTAGGTGATGTTCGCGACTTCTCAAACTTTGTAAATGCTGTAATCGACGAAAAATCGTTCGACAACATCATGGGATATATCAACCATGCTAAATCTTCACCTGAAGCAGAAGTTGTATTTGGAGGAACTGGCGATAAATCAGTAGGATTTTTTGTTCAACCCACTGTCATCGTGACCACCAATCCACATTACAAATCGATGGAAGAGGAGATTTTCGGACCTGTGATGACAATCTTTGTTTACGAAGACGATAAATTTATAGAGACCTTACATCTTTGCGACGAGACTTCTCCGTATGCACTTACAGGAGCTATCTTCTCCCGCGATCGTTCTGCATTAATTAAAGCTTCTGAAATTTTGAGATATGCTGCTGGAAACTTATATTACAACGATAAACCAACAGGTGCGGTGGTTGGACAACAACCATTTGGCGGCGCTCGTTCATCGGGGACCAATGATAAATCGGGAAGTTACCTAAACTTATTACGTTGGGTAAATCCACGAACAATTAAGGAGACGTTGGAAACACCGACCGATTATAAATATCCTTTTATGTTGTAATTAAAAATAATAAATATAATAATTAAGCCCCTCAAGGTTTCTAAAACCTTGAGGGGCTATTATTTTATTTATTTTAATTTTATTATTGCAGCGGAGTTACCACTTCAATCAATTCAGGAAGATCCATTCCAATGTTTTTCAAATGTTCCAACGTTGGAACGCCATTTTTGTTCCATCCACGACGTTGGTATACCGCATCCAAAAGTTGTTCGTATCGATCTTCGCGATATTCTCGTGTGATTTTTACTTTCTCTTCGGTAGATAGTCCTTCTGGGTTAACGCCGATAAGCTCTTTCATCTGTTTGTCGTAACGTTCTGCTCTTGATTCGTACTCTTGCACTGTTACAGGACCAGCAGCACGGTACGGTTGAGCATCATGTTTACGTAATCCAAATCCTCGACGGATGTTGAAAATACGTTGGAAATTATACACTTTTTCCGACATACGCACCAATGCATGTTTGTCAAAAGTCATATCACCCGTAACACCACGATATACATTTACGTAATTATCAACATGTTCTGGAATTTTTGCTGGTTCATCAGTTTGTTTGTTGTTAGCCGGACTAACGTCATTCCAAACAATTTTGCAAAGTCCCATCAATCCGAACCAAGTTCTAAACATAGGGAAATAGTGTAATGCTTCGGCTTTATCTTCAAATGTTGGAATTTGATTGTTCACCATGTCCATAAAAATCAACCAAGCTTCGTCGTGTTGTGGACCTTTATTAGTCATTGCATAGCCACCTTGTTGCGCCAATGATTCTTTGGAAACATATTGAGAATATTCCAATCCTTTATTTTCCATGCCAATATCTTGAAGGAAATTTGCATCAGCACCATATTCTTTAACAAACAAGGCTTTCATTTTGCGAATTCCTAATCCAGCGATTTTTCCAAAACCTTCGCCACGAGCAAGTTGGTGCATCAATTCAAGAGAATCTTCTACGTTTCCAAAATTCAATTCCAGTCCGCCAGTAATTTCCTTGTTGATGATTCCATTTTCGTAACACTCCATCAAAAAGGCAACGATCGTTCCCCAAGTAATGGTACAAATTCCATACGTATCGCAGTAGAAGTTGCCTTCAATGATGGCATCGTAATCAAAAATACCGATGTTAGATCCCAATCCAGCAGCTGTTTCATATTCCGGACCTTCTACAATCACTTTGTGACCTTTGTAAGGTCCCGTTTTAGGCACAAAATCATCCACTCCTTTGGCACATTGCATTGCACAGCCAATCCAGCAACCATCATTTAATCCTTGTGTAAAGTGTTTGTCTCTCAACAAATCGCTATGGATTTTGTAAGCATCTTTGTGCGTGCCATATTTAAAGTTGTGGGTAGGCAACAAATCGTAATCGCTCATCACGTTGACAATGTTGGCCGTTCCTTTTTTTCTCATTTGATTTTGGCTATCGTCTAATTCCACCATCTCTTTGGTGTAACGGCGGCCTCTTTCTTGGATCATTTCCATGTCGGCAACATTGTTTGCATTGCCTTTAACACCCTCAATTTTACAAACAATAGCTTTTATTTTCTTGTCACGCATTACCGTTCCAATACCACCACGACCAGCTTGTTTCAAACGAATTTGTTTACGTTTGCTATCCCAAAAGGTAAAGTTGAGCATTCCAATTAAAGAATTCTCAGCACCAGCACCCGTAGAAACGATTCCAATATTTTTGCAATCTTTCTCATTTTCAGCATAATACTCAGTTAATTCTTCACCCATGATGTGAGAATCCGTTGAAAAACCAGGATCTTCCATGATTTCAACCTTATGATTCACTGCATCGATGAAAATGATGAT
>JBBRGJ010000202.1:0-5639 GCA_038240835.1 Bacteroidales bacterium
TCCTGATTTTTACGCTACCTATTTTGCGTATCTTTTCACACAGTCACAGTTTGATTATCAACCCATTGGACTAACATCCGAAGAGTACTCAATGATTAATTATGGAGTATCCGTATACTATACTCCAGTAATGATGTTTCGGTTTTTAAAATCCTATTTAGGAGCTGATGAATTTGATAAAATCATGTTCCAATTTGGTTCCGCATGGAGATTCAAACATCCTTTACCTTCGGATGTTCAGCATTTCTTGGAACAAAAATCTGGAAAGAATTTAGATTGGTTTTTCAATAAATTGATTCACACCACCAAACCCATAAACATGCGCCTGAGTAGTGTGAAAAAGATAAAAGGGCAAAAAGAGGCATATCAAATTAAAACAAAAGATATTTCTCGATTAGGAACTCCTTTTTCAATCACTGTTTTGGACAAAAAAGGAAATGTGTTAATGGAGAAATGGATTACCCCTTCAGAAAACACACACAAAGACACACTGTTGCTGCCCACTCCAGCATATAAAGTGGTCGTAAACAATCAATTAGACATTCCTGAAGTCAACAAGTTGGACAATGAAATGCGAATTCATGGACTATTTAAAAAGCATAAATTGCCAAAATTTTCATTTCTTTGGCGTGTCTCCGACCCTCAAGAAAGATCCATTTTATTTGCACCAGTAGTTGGCTGGAATTATTACAACCGTTTTATGATGGGCGTGGCCATATATTCAGACCCAATTGTATCACCGAAACTTGATTTTTTACTAATGCCCATGTACTCTTTCACCACACAATCATTGGCAGGAAGTGCAGATATTGGTTACTCTTGGGCGATACCATCTCTAAAAATAAAGAAAATCCGCATGGGTTTGTTTGCTAAACAATACGGCAATTTATTTTTAGACGAATTAAACATGTACTCAAAAGTGGAACCATCTATTCAAATATCATTTAAAACACCCGCAAATAAAAACATTGCTCACGAGGTAAAAATCAGAACAGTTTATGTATGCCAAACCACCGAAACTCCACTATTAGATTTATATTGGTATCATAATGAACCAATGTTTGAAAAAAACACGGAATACTCCATAATGAATCTTCAGTACAACTTTTTAAATAGACGAAAAATAAACCCTTGGTCGGTCAACATTGATGCACAACTATATAAGGAGACCGTGAAAGTTTCATTTGAGTTAAAAACACAATATACCTATGCAAAAAACAGAGGAATTGATTTAAGACTATTCTGGGGAAAAATATCAAAACCATCAACGGGCTTTTTCCCAAATACGAATTTTGCCATGTCAGGAATAACTCTAGGCTATAATGGAACCAATGATTATCTTTTCGACCACACGATGATTGGAAGAATGGAAAATACAGGTTTTATGTCACATCAAATGATTGGAAATGACGGTGGATTTGTAACCCCAACGCCTATAGGTCGTTCAAGCAACTGGATTGCAGCTTTAAACCTAAAAATAAGATTACCTATAAAAATTCCAATAAGCGTTTTTGGAAATATTGGGACATTCCCTGAAGCTGATCTGATTTTAACGAATAAAGAGCGTTTTGTTTATGAAGCAGGGGTATCAATCGCTTTATTCCGTAATATTGCCGAAATTAGCATTCCATTGTATGTTTCGAAAGACATTCAACGAGTGATATTTTTAAATAATCCTAAAGATTATGACCGAATCCGTTTTATTTTAAACCTTGATGCATTAAATCCGTTTAAAGCAGTGAAGAGATATAAACAAATTACAATTTAATCCATGCGTAACTTATCTGGAAAAATATATTTTGCCTCCGATTGTCACTTTGGAGTCCCTACGAAAGCAGCGAGTGCTAAACGTGAAAAATTATTCATAAGCTGGCTTGATGAAGTTAAAAGTGATGCCAATTACATCATTTTACTGGGAGATATATTTGATTTTTGGTTTGAATACAAACATGTAGTCCCCCGAGGTCACACTCGTTTGTTGGGAAAATTTGCCGAATTATCCGACCTCGGGATAAAATTCATCTACTTTACTGGAAATCATGATTTTTGGATTCGAGATTATTTTTCGGAAGAGTTTGGATTTGAGATTATTCGCAAACCCACCGTTTTTACAATCAACCAGAAAAAAGTATTTATTGGTCATGGAGATGGCTTGGGACCAAAAGATTCGAGCTATAAAATAATGAAATCAGTTTTTGAAGCACCTGTCAACCGATGGTTATACGCCCGATTACATCCTAATTTCGCATTTTGGCTTGCCGGAAAAGTCTCCTCGGGAAGTAGAGCTGCTAATGGCGACAACGACGAAAAATTCCATGGAGAAGAGCGAGAATGGCTCATCCAATTCGCACGAAAGAAACTGGAAACAGAACATTATGATTACTTCATATTCGGCCACAGACATCTGCCTCTCTCAATTGCACTCAACGAAAAAAGCACCTATATAAATACTGGAGAATGGATTAAATCATTTTCTTACGCACACACTGAAGAAGATAAAATTGTACTTACAAAGTATGTGACGGAGTGATGAGTGTTTAAAGAGGTAACGGGGTGACGGGGTAACGGGGTGACCGCGAAGCGACGATGAAAGAAGTGACAGAGTAACGAGTGACGAGTGACCGCAAAGCGACGATGAAAGACAAGCTGCAGAGCAGCGACATCTTTGTAGCAAAGAAATTTCGTTTTAATTTGAAAAGGTGCAGCGCACCGAAATAAAAAACAGCCGTAGGAAGAGAACAGGGGATAAGATGAAAGGTTATAAAAGGGGAAAAGAAGTGACGATCCCGAAAAATAAATCCGCAAACTGGCGGATTGTGATTTTTCGAGGATCCTCGAAAAAAAAAGAAATCATAGATTTATATTTTTTCGGGAGTAACGAGTGACCGCAAAGCGACGATGAAAGACAAGCTGCAGAGCAGCGACATCTTTGTAGCAAAGAAATTTCGTTTTAATTTGAAAAGGTGCAGCGCACCGAAATAAAAAAACAGCCGTAGGTAGAGAACAGGGGATAAGTCAAAAGTTTATAAAGTCTATAAAGTGCCGAATTTTCTTTAAAATCTTCGATTTTTGTCAAAATTCGAGTCCCGTAAACGAGGATTGACAACATCCTCGGAAAACTACGATCTACCAGCTGGCGGACTTGTTTTACGGGATCAAAAGCATACAACCAAATAACAACTGTTCACTGTATTTCGGTCGAGCTTCGCTCTGATCACTGTTAACTGATCACTGTTAACTGATAATAGTGACGAGTGACCAAGATTAAAACCCTATTTCAATGTGTCTTTTTCCTCTTTTTTCTCTTTTTTACCAAATACCGAGAAGTGGATATATCTTTTAGGATGAGATTTGACATCCTTAAGAAGCAAGTCTAGGCTTTCGGAACTGCGCTGTAAATTAAAATACAACGTATCGTTATTTGCTAATTGACCTAAAGAACCTTCCCCCCTATTTACTTTATCTAACAAAATTTGAAAATCGGAGATCGCTTTTTCGGTACTTTTAATAGTTTGAGCAAAATTTGCCTTCGCCAACGTATCTGAAATAGTAGAGAAATTTTCGATGATGTTGGTTATTTTAGAGTTGTTCTTTTTGATATTTTTGGTAATATCACTCAAACTTGAAATAAAATCAGAGATATTGGATTTGTTTTTAGTCAGAGAATAATCAAGCACCCCCATGGAGTTGCTAAGATGTTCGAGTGTAAGCTGAATGTGATTGAAACTATTGGCAAGGTTTTGCTGATTTTGAAGATTAAAAACACTCTTTACAGACAAAAGAATGGTATCAATGGAAGTCATTACGTTCGCTGCTTTTGCAGTAATTGGGTCTAATTGTGATGCAAACTTATCAATTACTCCCAGTTGAATTCGTCCCATGAGCGTATCCTTATTAACGGCCAAAGTGCCAGTTCCCAAAACCAATCTCACCACTTTTCCACCCATTAAATCGGGACTTGCAATTTCGGCAATGGAGTTTTTAGGAATATCAACCGATTTATCCAAGGTAAGTTCCACCAATATTTTGTTCGATTTTTCGCTTAAAAAATCAATTCTGGAAACGATTCCAACTTTATAACCACTTATTTGAACAGGGTTTGCAGTCATCAACCCCTCAATGTTATCGTACACAACGTAAAATTTTCGTTTACTCTGAAAAAGGTCACTTCCTTTTAGAAAATTAATTCCCCAGATAAACAAGATTAAGGCAACAAAGAAAACAAGCGTTACTTTAATCTCTTTTTTAAGTTTGATATTTGCTAAGTATTTAAACACTGATTGATTTTTATTTTATGATTAGAATAGGACAAAAATACAAAAAATTCGACAATTAACAGATTTAATTTTGCTTATTGCCGAAATATGCAAAGGATATATTCTTTTAACGAGATTTTGTCAGGAATAAGAAAACCACTTTATTACTCAAGTTTCGCGTGCTATTTACAATCGTGAAGTGAAAGAACTCAGAAAATAGCTTCAAAGCAATGTACTTAATTTTAATGATTTAAAGTTCTTTATTATATTTTATTCTATGTGAAACATTGTGCTTCTTTGTGATACTATATTTGTAAAGTATTTTAATATTAAAATGAACTCATGAGCTCATACCGCAAGGCGGGATTCCGTTGTGAAACAGCATAAACTTTTAGCTGTGCCACAAAAGACACAAAGAATCAAATAGATCTATTTAAATATCAAAACAATAAATAATCTTTTTCAAACATATGAAACTTGAATAAATCAAGATAAAAATGTTCCTAAATATGTCCCTTAGGCGGAAAAAAGTTGGAGTCGTTTACAATCAATATTTATTTGTTTTGTTCGTTCAACAGACGAGTTGCTTCCGAAGGGGAAATACGTATGTTGTTGTTGAATGCAACCACAAAACTATCTGAGTAGCCCATCGATTGGAGTTTTGTTTGATAAACCACTGCTTCTTTGATGGTGGTAAACATTCCTGCGGTGTATTTGTATGCGGAGCCATGTTTGTATTCAAACACATTATCGAGCAGTGCTAACTCTTTAGAATTAAAATCTTTCACATTAGGTGAAGCCAAAAACTGAACTCTAAAAACCACCGATGGAGTATTCTCTTCGGAGGTTGGTCTGTTTGGCTTGTAAATTCCTACAGAATCGATTTTAGGTTCTTTCTTCTGTGTTTTTGGGCTCTTGTTGTCAATATATTTTATCGTCAACGAATCTATTTCTATTCTAGGAGTAGGCGCTTTAATGATTTTAGTGGTATCAATTTCCGTTTTTATTTGATCGTACGTATAAAGAGGAGCCGTTTGAGCAGCCACATCACTGGTTCCTTCGATGGTGTTTTTATAATTGACAAACGACATATAAAGAGAGTTTACAATAGACTCTCTCCCCTCGGGTTTGTTGATATATTTTTCGTCGTGGGAATTACTCAAAAACCCAACTTCCACAAGTACACTTGGCATTGCAGTTTTGTAAAGCACAAGAAAACCGGCCTGTTTAACTCCTCTATCTAAAAATTTCAATTTATTTTTGAAATTAAGTTGGATTGCATTTGCAAACACCAAACTATTATTCAAGTACATATTTTGAAACAGCGAGAATATGATATAAGCCTCTGCCGAATTGGGTTTGAAACCATCATATTTTACCGAG
>JBBRGJ010000203.1:0-5494 GCA_038240835.1 Bacteroidales bacterium
TGAGCACTCCGTGCTCTTTTAATCCTCGTTTACGGGACTCGAATTTTTACAAAATCTCTCCGCTGCGGCGGATTTAAAATTCGGGACGCGCACTCATCACTCATCACTCATCACTCATCACTCATCACTTCTTCCTCTTCCTTCTACGACAACGCTTGATTCACTTTACTAGCCGATTCAATTACATTTTCGTACTCTTGGGGAGACAAATCTTTGAAGAAAAAGTTGATAGGATTTGTTTTGGTTCCATTTTTTATCACTTCGTAATGCAAGTGTGGAGCGGTTGACATTCCGGTGCTTCCTACATATCCAATGCACTCGCCACGTTTCACCTTTTGTCCACTTCTTACCGCTTTTTTGCTCATGTGTGCATAGAGCGTTTGGTATCCAAATCCGTGATTGATGACCACTACATTTCCGTAGCCTGACATCCCCTTTATTTCTACCACTACGCCATCACCTGAAGCATAAATTGGGGTGCCTTTTGGAGCAGTGATGTCTATTCCCGAGTGAAAGTGTAATGTTTTGAGCAAAGGGTGAAAACGTCTGCCAAAACCAGAAACAATATTGTTAGCCCCGTTTCGAATGGGCACAATTGCTGGAATCGACGACATCATTTGTGATTTATTCTTTGCCATTCTCCAAACTTCGTCAAATGATTTTGACTGAACATAGAGTTGGCTCGTTATTTCATCCAATTTCTTAGTCGTTTCTGTAATCAGTTCAGAATTTCCAAATCCTTTGAGCCTTTCGTAACGTTCTACTCCTCCAAAACCAGCTTTTCTTACGCTACTGGGAATGGGTTCGGCTTCAAATACGGTGCGATAAATATCATCGTCGCGGTGTTGCAGATCTTCAATAACGGTTTGGACTCTGTTCATCCGATCGCCTAAAAGTTTGTATTGAAATTCGTATTGATCGATTTCTCTCTTTAATCGTTTCTCTTTCGGGGAGTCGAAAAAGTTGTACGCAACCAACATCACCAAGGAAGAAAATGCAACTCCAGTGGCTAAATATCCTAGGAGCTTTATTATTCGGTCTTTAATTGTTACCTTTGTTTTTTCAAAAGTGAGAGATTTGGGGTTGAATAAATACTTTGTTTTTGCCATTATTTAGAGTTAATTTGAATACAAAGGGATTTCTAAAAACGGGCGTTTAATGCTTTTTGTGTTTTTTAAATTGGAGTCGAAAAAGCATCAACGATTGGTCAAGTGAATAAATATTGAAATTTATTTTTAGCAATCCCACACAGACGAATTACAAAAATATCCTTTTTCCTTCACATAAAAGGCAAAAGGATGATTAAAATTTGTTAATTTTGCACTTTATTATAAGAAATACAGATTTATAGATAATTATTATGACATCAAATCAAATTAGAGAGACGTTTTTAGCTTATTTCAAAAGCAAACAACATCAAATTGTTCCATCCGCACCGATGGTGGTCAAAAACGACCCTACGCTTATGTTTACAAACGCTGGCATGAACCAGTTTAAGGATATTTTCTTAGGAAATACTTCGGCAGATCACACCAAAGTATCCAATTCGCAAAAATGTTTGCGTGTTTCCGGAAAACACAACGATTTGGAAGAGGTGGGCAAGGATACTTACCATCATACCATGTTTGAAATGTTGGGAAACTGGTCGTTTGGCGATTATTTTAAAAAGGAAGCCATCGATTGGGCTTGGGATTTATTGGCGAATGTTTTTAAAATTGACCAAGATAGAATGTATGTAACTGTTTTTGGTGGCGATAAAGGCGACAATATGGAGCCTGATAATGAAGCCCTCGAAATGTGGAGAAAATATGTTCCCGAAGAGCGGATTTTGTTTGGTTCCAAAAAAGACAATTTTTGGGAAATGGGCGATAGCGGTCCTTGTGGTCCTTGCTCCGAAATTCATGTAGATATTCGTTCGGACGAAGAACGCGCAAAAATCTCGGGCAAAGAGTTGGTAAACAACGATCATCCTCAAGTAATTGAAATTTGGAATTTGGTCTTTATTCAGTACAATCGCCAATCGAATGGTTCGCTGGTGCAGTTATCTGCAAAACATGTTGATACCGGAATGGGTTTTGAGCGTTTGTGCATGGTGCTTCAGGGCAAACAGTCTAATTATGATACCGATGTATTTCAACCAATTATTCAATCAGTGGCTCAAATGGCAGGTGTTGAGTATGGCAAAGATGAAAAAAAGGACATTGCCATTCGTGTAATTTCTGATCACCTTAGAGCTATCAGTTTTGCGATTGCCGACGGACAGTTGCCTTCTAATACCGGTGCTGGGTATGTAATTCGCCGAATTTTGCGCAGAGCAGTCCGTTATGGATATACATTTCTTGATTTCAACGAACCATTTATCAATAAGTTAGTGCCCGTTTTGGTTGCCCAAATGGGACATCAGTTCGAGGAACTTCAAAAACAAAAAGATCTAATTGCCAAAGTAATTGCCGAAGAGGAACAATCCTTTTTAAGGACACTGGCTTTTGGAATTCAAAAATTTGAAAATCATGTTACTTCTCGCGGAGCTTCCAAAGAGATTTCGGGGGAATTTGCGTTTGAACTTTTCGACACCTTTGGATTTCCGATTGACTTAACCTGTTTAATTGCTTCCGAAAAAGGGTTAACCGTTGATATGGAAGGATTTAAACAAGGATTAGAGGCTCAAAAAACGCGTTCTCGTCAGGCAGCTGTGGTAGAAACGGAAGATTGGGTAGAACTTATTGACAGTCAGAAAGAAACCCAGTTCTTGGGATATGATGTGCTCAATTGTGAAAGCAAATTGGTTAAATATCGCAAAGTAAAAGCCAAGGACAAAGAGTTTTTTCAATTAGTTTTTGCTCAAACTCCATTTTACGCAGAATCTGGCGGTCAGGCAGGCGATAAAGGAACATTTGTGTGTGGTGGTGAGAAAATATTCATCACAGATACCAAAAAAGAGAATAATCTCATTGTTCATTTGGCGAATTCTCTTCCCAAATCACTCGAAGGTGTTTTTACGCTTACGGTGGACGAACAAAAGAGAAATTTGATAGAGAACAATCACTCCGCTACGCACCTTTTACACTCTGCTTTGCGCCAAGTTTTGGGCACACACGTGGAACAAAAAGGATCGTTGGTAAATGCAGATCGTTTACGATTCGATTTTTCACATTTTGCAAAATTAACCGATGAAGAGATTGCAAAAGTGGAACAGCTTGTCAACTCAAAAATCCGTCAAAATATCATCTTGACCGAACATCGGGATATGCCCATTGAAGAGGCTTCAAAAATGGGAGCAATGGCTCTTTTTGGTGAAAAATATGGAAATAGTGTGCGTGTAATTCAGTTTGATCCAAACTACTCAACGGAGTTGTGTGGCGGTACTCACGTGAAAGCAACGGGACAGATTGGTCTGTTTAGAATTGTCTCCGAAGGTGCAATCGCAGCCGGAGTTCGTCGTATTGAAGCCATTACTGCAACAGCCGCGGAGGAGTTTTTAAATGGTCAAATTCACACCTTAAACGAGGTTAAAGAGTTGCTTAAAAACCCAAAAGATGTGGTAAAATCCGTCTCAGACCTTTTAGCAACCATCGATGAGTTGAAAAAACAGATGGAACAGCTAAATCGCGAGAAAGCGGGTAATCTTTCGGAAACTTTAAAAAGCAGTGCCGAAATCATCAACGGAGTTACTTTTATTGCCGCTCGAGTTGATTTAGATGGAGCTACCGTAAAAGATTTATCGTTTAAATTAAAAGCAGAAATAGATAATTTGATGTTGCTATTAGTCACAGAAGGCGATGGCAAAGTTGGACTTTCTTTGATATTAAGTGATGGATTGGTGAACGATAAAGG
Organism: Bacteroidales bacterium; assembly: GCA_038240835.1. Taxonomy (GTDB): domain Bacteria; phylum Bacteroidota; class Bacteroidia; order Bacteroidales; family WCHB1-69; genus JBAXTE01. The sequence goes on from JBBRGJ010000203.1 coordinate 3,835, forward strand.
GCTGGATGCTTCCAAACTAATTCGCGAAATTGCCGCTGAGGTTCAAGGTGGTGGCGGTGGTCAGAAGTTTTATGCTACTGCAGGTGGTAAAAACCCAGCTGGAATAGATAAAGCAATTGCAAAAGCAAAAGGGTTAATTTAACCAAAAACGGAAGCCAAGGAATTAGATATTGCTCAGTGTAAAAACCCGACCAAAAAATGGTATATTTGGTTTTTTTCAACATACAAGCCAACGCTCAAAAAACCAAAAGAGCCATTTTTTGCCAACGCACGGTCAGACAAACGAAAAGAATAAATTAACTTTGAGATTTGGGAAATTGAAATAATATAAATGACGACAAAAACAGAAACAAAACAGTTTCAATATGAAATACAAGCCTATCAGGAAGACTGTGTAAATAACACAATCAGTCTTTTTGAAAGCCTACGTCAAAAAGAAAATTTTGGTGATGTGCTTACGGCACACCATAAAAAGAACAAATACAATTTCCCAGTTCAAGAAACCAAAAACATTGACATAATGATGGAAACGGGAACGGGAAAAACGTTTACGTTTATCAAAACTATTTTTGAACTCAGTAAAAATTTTGGCTACAAAAAATTTATTGTGCTTATTCCTACTGTTCCGATTCGTGAGGGAACAAAAACAAACTTAGAAGACACCAAAGATTATTTTAAAAGTTTCTACGCCAACGAACGAGAAAAGGAAATTGAAACCTTTGTTTATGAAGGTGGAAATCTCTCCGCAGTAAAACAATTTATTGGCACTTCACATTTATCAGTTTTGGTAATGACACCAAGCTCATTTAACAGCCGTGACAATATTCTAAACCGACCATTAGAACAAGAAATTAACTCACCTGAATTATTTGTAAAAAATCAAGAACCACCAAAATCATACTTGGAGTGTTTGAAACGCTTAAATCCAATTGTGATAATGGACGAACCGCACCGTTTTGAAGGGTTTGCTTTTAAAACCTATTTTGAGGGTTTTGATAATTATTATTTACGCTTTGGTGCAACATTTCCAAAAAAGAAAGACAGTTTGCTTTTATCAAACGTAGCTTATGTGTTAGACAGCATTTCATCTTTCCGACAAAACTTGGTAAAGAAAATTGTGGTTTACACGCAAGATATAATTGAAAATACTGATACACTAATTGGCATAGAAAAGATTGGTTCAAAAAACATAGCGCACGTAAGCACATTAACCAATGGAATTATTGCAAAACGAGAGCTGGGTATTGGTGCCGTTTTCAATGGAAAAGCAATCAAAAAAATCAATAAAGATACCATTGTTTTAGTAGACGAAACCATTGAAAAAGTTGATTATTCTTTGTCAGACGAATCACTGCGAGCAATGATTAAAGAAACAATCAAAATACATTTTGATAAAGAAAAAGCCTTGTTTGAGCAAGGAATAAAAGCACTCACCTTGTTTTTTATGGAAGGTGATATAAGTTTGTTTCGTGGTACAAATCCAAAAATAAAAACCATATTTGAAGAAGAATACCAAAAGCAATATACTGAACTTGTAAGTATTGAACAAACAAGCGATTACTACAAATACTTGCAAAACGATTTTGACAGCGACAATACTTTGCAGGTTCACAAGGGGTACTTTTCGGGTGACAAAGGAAATGCAGACGAAAAAGTAAAA
>JBBRGJ010000204.1:0-5491 GCA_038240835.1 Bacteroidales bacterium
AATTCTAGTTAGTTTGAGAGTGTTGCAAAATTCTAAAATCAAGGCTTTTGAGAAATTTATGCTGCTCACGATAGCTATCGTGATTACTGCTGTAAATGCGATGCAGTGAGCCCGTCGAACTGAGTAGTTTAAATTTTTCAAATAACGCAGAGTTTGGGGTTTTGCAACACTCTCAGTTTGCAATTCATTATTTGTGATATGCTAGTGTTGTTAACTCAATTGGTTTAGCTTGTTCCCTTGACAGGGTAGAAGTCACTGGTCCCGAAAATTAGAACCGAAAAAGGTTCTCAAATTTTCGTGGATCCACGACACTGTAAGAAAATGCAATTTTATCGCATTTTCAACATTGTCGGGATTCGAGTCCAGTACAGCGCACAAATAAATATAAAAAAAGAGGTTTCGAAAGAAACCTCTTTTTTTATATGACTACGATGTGTGTCTACATTTCATCCATGCCTTCTTCGCCGCCGCCATTACGTTTTTCTCGTTTAGCCTTGTAGTCGTTAAATTTATAAGAAAGGCCAATCCAAACGGCTCTGCTTTCACGTGTACGTGTGGTGTGTGAGTAAAATCCGTCTCCAGTGGTGGTGGCATCCATTTTCCACCAGTTGAATATGTCGGAGACTCTTACTGTAAGTGATAATTTGTCTTTGTATAAGGCTATTTTTGAACCTAAGTCTATGTTGTAGTTCTCTTTCATCTGTCCTTGGCCAATTCCTGAGGCGCCGTAACCCATGGTTCCAATGGTTAGCGAAGGGGATCTGTAATTGAACGTAAGTTGAAGGTCTGCTTTCTTTCCAAAGTTGAAAATTGACATTATTCGAGCATTCCAGCTATAATCATCGGTTAAACTATTGTCCAATTTTGTATCGCTGTATATCGATCTGTAGTAACTTCCGGTTCCTGTTATTTTCCACCATTTTGCTAATGCCTGACTTACCACTAATTCTAATCCATACGAGGTGCTTTTGCTGATGTTTGCATACGTTGTCATGGTTGCAATACTGTCTATTAATGTGGTGTAACGAGTGATAATGTCTTCTCTTTGTCTTAGGAATAGGGTAGAGTTTATCGAGGTTCCTTTGTGTATCCAATAGTGGCTAATTTCGTAGGAGTTGACAAATTCGGGAGTTAATTCAGGATTCCCTTTTGATAAGTTGAGCGAATCGCTGTAGTCGATAAATGGATTTAATGTTCTAACCCAAGGACGGCTTACTCTTCTGCTGTAACTTACTTGCATTGCGTTGTTTTCGGTGAACTCATAACGAATATGAGCCGTTGGAAATGGATTGTTATAGTCTTTGTTGAAAGAGGCTGTTTCGTCTTTTAAATCAAATGTTTCGTGGACAAATTCGTAGCGCAATCCTGCTTGATATTTTAGCTTTTTCCAAATTGTATTTGAATAGATTATATAGCCCGCCATTAAATTTTGATTGTAAATAAAGTTGTTGTTTTGAGCTGGATCCTCGATCATAAACTCGCTATCGGTGCCACTGAATAATTGGTAATCACTATTTGTTGTCCGTAATGTATACTTAACTCCAGTTTCCAATCTCCCGCCGTTTCCAATTGGAGTGATAAAGTCGGTAAACGCATTGATTGTTTGTCTGTTGTCTTTGGAATAATTGTTCTGTAAGGTCCTGTAAACACTAGGCTCATAAGTGTCTTTGATGTTAAAAGTGCTATCTGCACCTCCATTGTTTGAATAGAAAAGATCAATGGTCCACTCTTTCCCTTTTTTCTCGAAGGTTTTTTTGTAGTTTCCAGAGAATTCGTAGCTGTTATTTTTATCGGTGCTTTCGGAACTCTGCATGTAACTTTGTCTGATGATGTCATTCACAAAGTTTAAATTCTCTGTCATTGAGGTTCGTCCATGAAATCTTCGTCCATAAGTAGCATTCACAGAAATGGAGTTGTATTTGTTGAAAAAGTAATCTCCTCCTAGTTTGTAATTTTGAAACTGTCCGTTGAAACTACCATTTGTATTTTGCTTCATCACGGAGCTTATACTTTCAATAGTCCTATCCATAGTCCCTCCATAATGATTACTCATGGTTCGGTTGTCAAAACTGAAAGTAAGGTTGAGTTTATTGTATCTGTAATTCAAATTTGCATTGATGCTGTTTTTTCCAAAATACCAGTAAGGTTGAAAATTGCCAGCACCAACATTAGCACTGATCATCCCATTAAAACCATGCTCTTTTTTCTTTTTAAGTACTACGTTTAAGATTCCAGACATCCCATCGGGATCATATTTGGCGGATGGATTGGTAATTACTTCGATGCTTTCAATCGATGCTGCCGGAATCTGTTCCAAGGTCATGTTTGAAGGTCTTCCGTCTATTAGAATGGTGATGTTTCCACTTCCTCTGATGCTTACATTTCCATCAAAATCTACTTGAACGGAAGGAATATTTTGTAATGCATCTATGGCCGAACCGCCAGAGGTGTTTAATGCAGCATCTACGTTAAATACTTTTTTATCGAGATTGGTTTGAATCATCTCTTTCTGAGCAGTTACTTCAACGCCTTCAAGGGTCTTTGCTCCAGGAGATAATTTTATTTTTCCTATAAATTTCACTGGATTTTGCTTGGTCAATTCTATGTCTTTTATCCAATGTGTCTCGTATCCAATAAAGTTTATTTTTAGCAAATACTTTCCCCATGGAATGTCTTTTACTTGAAATTTCCCTGCTTCATTGGTAATTCCTCCGCCAACACTTGTGCTGTCTTTAGGATTTAATACTAATATTGTACAGTATTCAAGCGGTGTCCCGGCTTTTTCATCAGTTATTGTCCCGGCTAATACTCCAGTGGTCGTGGTGACCATTTTGTTGAGCTCTTCCATCATTCCAGCTCCTCTTCCTCCTTGTGCGGGACGGTTTTGGGAGTATAAAGCAAATGAGAATGTAATTAAACAAAGTAGGATCATTAATCTTTTTTTCATACTGAGAACCTTTTTTTTAGATTTTAAAGTCGGAAGGAAATTGTCTTCGCAAAGCGAGATTTATTTCACGGATTCAGACTTGTTGATTTTTAATTTCAGACCATTAGACAATAATAAGCTGAAAAACTTGCATTTTTTATAACAAATAATTGTGGTTTTTGTTCCCTCAGAAAGAATAAATGTTGTGAATGAGGGTTTTAATAAAAAAAAACAAACTTGGTTTGAATAGGTCAACCAAGTTTGTTTTGGATAATAGCTGCTAGACCAAGAATTATTTTTGAATTATTTTCAATTTTTCTTCTATCTCTTTTACCTCTAGTTTAGCATTTTCTATTTTTTTATTGAATTCTTGAATCAATAATTGAGCATTTTTTGATACTGCGAAAAATCCAAGGTTATTTTCCCAAATTGAAATATCTTCTTTGAGTTTGGTCAGTTTGTTTTGTAAAAATCTACGCTCTTTTTCAACGGCATGATTTCCATCGCCATTATCCATTAAATCATTTACATAACTTTTGTAATTGCTTGATCGGGTTTCTGAAGCAGATGCTTTGAGAATTTCCCAATGTGCATTAATAAGTTCTTTAAAACTTTTGTATAAACGATCTTTGTCCTGAGCAGGCACGTGACCTATCTCCATCCATTGGCGTTGATATTCTTTGAGGGTGTTTAAGTTTTCGTTTCTATTGTCACCCATTTCAAAGCTTTTAATCTTTTCGAGCAACTCCTCTTTGAGTTTTAGATTTTCATCTTCGTGCTCAAATTGGGAAGAGAAGTGGGCTGATTTTGCAGCAAAGAATCCATCGCAAGCCGCTCTGAAACGTTTCCAAATCTGATCGGAATATTTCTTAGGAACCGAACCGATGTCTTTCCACTCTTTTTGCAGTTTGAGCAAATCTTCGGTCGCTTTTTTCCAATCGGTTCTAGTGGCAATCGATTCTGCTTCGTTGCAAAGGTTTATCTTTAAGTTATAGTTGTTGAGTTGACTCTCTTTTACTTTTTGTAAAAATGCTTTTTTGTTGGCAAAGAACAAATCTAGCTTGGATTTGAATGTCTCCCACACTTCGTCGTTTAGTTTCTTTGGAGCAGGTCCGAGTGTTTTCCATACTTTTAATAGTTCGGATACCTCTTCGCTTACATCATTCCACTCTTTGATGGTGTTCCACTCTCTAATAGTGATCTCTTCTGCTTTATCACACAATACTAATTTTGCGTTATAATTGCCAAGAAACTCAGTTTGCATCTCTTCGTAATGATCTTTGCGTCGAAGATTGATGGTGTCGGAAGCGTTTTTAAATCGTTCCCAAATTTCCTCTTTTTTGTCTTCGATTACATGACCAATTGCTTTCCACTCATCGTGATATTGTTGAAGCAATTTGAATGATTTATTGATAGAGTTCTCAAGTAGTAATTCTTCTACTTTTTCACACAGTTGAATTTTTTGTTCTAGATTTTTCTTTAAATCTAAATCACGCAACTCTTTGTTTATTTTTACTTTGTCGAAAAAACGCTCCACATAGAAGTGGTAGTTTTGCCATAAGTTGTTGATTTCAGATTGTGGAACTGGTCCTACTTTCTTCCATGTTTCTTGAATCTCCTTAAAACTATCATACGTGGTTTTAAGCAAATCATTAGACTCCACTAAATCCTTAAGTTTAGCGAGTAACTCATTTTTGATGGCAACGTTCTCGATTTTTTGTTTTTCTAAAATTTCGTTTAAACGTGCTTTTTCTGATTTATATATTTTAAATGCTTCGTTAAATCTATTCTCTAAAGCAGTTGGTTCGTCGGTATACTCTTCTGCAACGCCTCCGTTGTCGATGAATAACTGTTTTTTTGCAGCTTTTTCTTCTCTAGTTTTTGCTGAAAAACTATTTCGAATGGCCGAAACTTTTGATTTTATCTTCTCTGCTTTATGTTTTACGGTCTCTTCCAACAGAACCACTAACTCTTCGGGGGACATGTGGTCGATTGCCTCCATACTGAATTCCGAATACGAATCGTCTTCCTCGTCTTCTTCTTCAACTTTTTCTTCTGTTTTTTCTTCCACAATTTCTGTCGCAACTGTTGTGTCTGCTATTACAGGAACATCTTCCACCACTGGACTTTCGACCGTTTCGGGAATTGTTTCTTCTGCTTTTACAGGTTCTTCAATGGCTTCCACTTCAACTACCTCTTCAGGTTTTTCGATGATCTCCTCAGCGACAATTTCCTCAGCGACAATCTCTTCAGCGATGATTTCAGGGGTTATTATTTCTGGAGCTATGCCATCGTTTGTCTCTCCAGTATTGGCATTAGTGTCGGTATTTACATCCAAAATTGGTTGCGTATCCTCGTTGGGAACCGTGTTGAGTGTGTTTTCGTTTTCCATGTTAATTGATAGAATTTGATTTAACAATTGTTGTTTCTAATTATATTATCTAGCAAAAATAGTAATTTTTTAGTCGTAAACAATTTCTTTATATAATTTTTTGCTTTTAATCTCTTTTTTTAGACTTTCTCTGAATTAAACATGCTTTTTTATTTCTCAGATTTTAATATTTG
>JBBRGJ010000205.1:0-5483 GCA_038240835.1 Bacteroidales bacterium
TTCCCTTTGTCAAGCTTTATTTGAGAATATGTTGCTTTTTTTCTTCGTATTCATTTCTGTCAATTTGACCACTGGCATATCTTTCATTTAAAATATCCAATGCGGATTTTAGTTTAGGTTTATTCCTGCTTTTTATTATTAAAACAATTACCCAAATTACCAGTAATAGTATAATAAAACTGACAATCCAGCCCATTCCCATACCCCAAACATGATCTCCAAGTTCATTCATAATAACCTCCTTTTAATAAATATAAGTTGTTGATAATTGCAGTGCTAATTTCGTTTTTTTGTTGGAATAATAAATAGAGGAATTTTAGTATTACGCAGCACTTTGTCTGTAACACTTCCCAAAATAATATCTTCCAACCATTTTCTGCTATGCGAGCCCATCACAATGAGATCTGCATGTAAATGGGCAGCAGTCTCCAGAATAACATCTGCGAAATCGCCTGTTTCAACCTTCGTTTTAATGGCTTCATCATCCAGTTGAATTTTTACTTTATCCAAATAATATTGCGCTGCTTTTTTAATCCCTTTTTCATCCGTGGTTTGAATAAATTCGGCGCTATTAAAACTTACAAGTTCCGTCATGGTACTCATAATAAGCGGAGAATAATACAAACTATCGGCAACCACATGAAGCAAAATTACTTGTGCATTCATTGCTTTGGCAAGGGCGTAACCCTGTTCTGCCACTTTTTTTGACGAAGGGTCAAAGTCTAAGGTGATAAGTACTTTTTTCATTTCAATCTCTTTTTAATTCATATCACACAAAATTACGCTTACTAGGCAATTTTAACGTTACACTATTTTCAAAGAAACTTACATCATTCACACTTTTTGGGAACCCAAATTTATGGTCAAAGATCAAATCAAGGAGTTTTAACAGAGTTATAGGTTCATGAGGGTTGGAAACACTTTTATAAACTACTCAACTTCTAAACATCTTACTCAACAAACTTCTTCTTGCAAAAGCTGCATTCAATTGCTTATCAGCGAGTTTATTCACTTCGTTCAGAAAGACAAGGCAAAACGCTGATAATTGATGCCTGATCAACTCTTAAACTTCTTCCTCTTTAAACAACTTGTTGCTTAAATTTTTCAGTTTATTTATAGGTGGAAGACATTCTTAAAACAGAAACGGTATTATTCATTTTCAGTATTTCTGAGGTTTGAATTTTTTAAAAAACTTTTGGCATTTTTCCCAGTTATAATTGGCTTACCTGTCTGTTTTTCAATTTCTACTCTTGCTTTTTTAGCTGCATTTCCACCTTTACGGGCAACTTCCTGATTTTCAATTAAGCCTTTTGGTTTTTTTTCTTTTGATATTTCAGATGTAGAAGCTTCAGCTAACATGTTTAGCACCAACTCAAGATTAGTCTATTATCACGTAAATTCTCTTTTTTTAGCCCTTTCAGATTTTTGTATTCTTTGACAGATATATCAGCCCAAGCCCTTGTTAATTCATTTGTCAAAATTGCATATTCCAACCCTTTTTTCATTCCTCGCTCTTGCCATTCATCAGTAAGTTCTTTTCTTACTTCTATGCTTTTTAATCGCTGATTTATCCAGTCTTTAGAATATCCTTTTGCAATGTATGTTTCCATTGCACGGTCGAAAGCTAATTCAGGATCTTCGATTTCATCAATACGTTCAGCCCCAACTTTTGCCAACCAAAGTTTAAAAGGCTCTGCTTTTGTCGATGGAATTGATTGTATTATTCTAAATAAACCTTGAGTATCTGAAGCTTGGATTTTTCGTTTTTTTCCATCTGCTGCAAGCATTACAACTGGGGTACAAATTGTACCCCAGTTGCTGTTAAGTTCAGAGTCTCTGGAACGCATTTTCTTTATATATTGCTTTATATCAGTGCTTTCTGATAATATTTGAATAACATCCTGAACAGAAAAGAACCATTTTTCTTTTTGTTCATCCCAGAAAGTTCTAACTGCTTGTTGCTGAAATAATTGTATTTTATTTTCTTTGGTCATATTATTTCTGCGATTGAGTTTGTATCTTTTGCACTTTCTCTGGTAAGTTCCTTAATATTCCCTTCATCTTTCAAATAATTCATTTTCAATATTTCTGGTGTTTGATTTTTTTTCAAATGTATGAAATATTTTTTTACAATTTTTTGAAGTTGGGTTTTTTATTAAAAATATTAATTCGCAAAATTACAAAAGAGGGCTTCTATATTATTGTTTTCATTACAACTAAACGCTTTTCCGCAGATTCTTTCCCAAATGGATCATGGAATACAACATAAATTATCAAAACTTGCAAATTTTGAAAATTTTGATAATATTGAAGCTGTTTTGATCTGTTTAATTTATGAAATCGAACAAGCTTATTTCGGCCAGCTAAAGGTGTCAAAATGAATCGTAGCAAAGCATTGGCGGAATGTTTTTCGGAATTTTCAGGTTTCGGAGTTTCAGGAGAGCTTATAGGTTTATGAGTTTATGAGAAAAACCCACTCAACTTATAAACTATCAACTTCCTCTTGCATAAACTATACACTCTTAAACTTATAAACTTCTTCTTGCAAAAGCTGCATTCAATTGGTTATCAGTGAGTTTATTCACATCGTTCAGAAAGACAAGGCAAAACGCTGATAATTGATTTTAAGACGAGCTTTGCTCTATCACTGTTTACTGATTACTGTTTGGTAGAGCTTCGCTCTGTTAACTGTCCCTTGGTCGAGCTTTGCTCTGTCAATTGATCATTGTTAACTGATCTATTTTTCTTCATAAAACCGAAGCTTATTTTTTAGCATTGTGATTTCATCTTCCATGTGCGTTATTCGCTGCAATAAATTAAAGATGGATTCGATGCCTTCCAAATTGATGTCTAACTCATAATATAAGCAAATAATTCTCTCCAATTCTTGCAATTGGTTTTTGCGAATATATCTTGTCTCTTCAATTGTTGTAATTTCGATTAACCCAATTGATTGGATCGATCGAATAAATGAAATCTCAATATTGTGGATTGCACAGAATTCATTTTCAGATATTAAATTTCCTTTATGCATACGATTAATTTTTAAGATTTACATTTAGACAATTCGGTAAATAATTCCTTCTGTTTCTCTGTTAGGTTTGTTGGGATTTTTATGGAATATGTGATGAATAAATCTCCAAATTGGCCTTCGTGTTTATACACTGGAAATCCTTTTTCTTTTAATTTTACGATACTTCCATTTTGAGTTTCGGGTTTTACTTTCAGTTTTACTTTCCCTTTTAAGGTGTCGATGGTGATTTCGCCTCCCAAAATAGCAATGTAAAAATCTAAATCTATCGTTGTATATAAATCATTGCCTAAACGTTTAAATTCTGCGTGATTGGCAATCGAAAATTTAATGTATAAGTCACCATTTGGTCCACCATTTACTCCGGGTCCACCATGACCAGCAATCTTAATGGTTTGCCCATTTTCGATGCCTGCAGGAATTGTAATCCTTATGTTTTTATCGTTTACCGTTAATGTTTGTTTATGCGTTTCATACGCATCGATGAGATTTAGCTGTAACTCCGAAGTGTAATCTTGTCCTCTGTATTTAGCTTGCCTTTGGCTGCCAGCAGTTCTTCCTCCGCCAAACATCGATTCAAAGAAATCCGAAAAATCATCTCCCGATGGTGCTCCCGAATATGCTTGTCTGCGCGCGTTCGATGATTGACTCTGACTCTGTCTCATTTTGTCCAAATCGTCAGAATGTTGCCAATCTTTTCCGTATTGATCGTATTTCTTGCGTTTTTCAGGATCACTCAATACCTCATTGGCTTCATTGATTTTCTGAAAATTAAGTTTAGCATCTTTATCATTCGGATTTAAATCGGGATGGTGCTTTCTGGCTAACTTCCGATAGGCTTTTTTAATCTCTTCTGGAGTGGCAGTTTTAGCTATTTCTAATATTTTGTAGTAATCAATAAACATGATGATGTTTTTTAAAAACATGATTGAATTCGTCCTTTTCGCTTGCGTCTGTAATCTCGAGTTGAACTAAATCAACAAAAAAATATTCAACACTCAACAAAAGTAGACTTTATTATCAATAAATTGGCAAAATAACAGAACTAATATTCAACGGGATTACGAAAGACGGAAAGCCAATCCATAGGTATTTTGGATTGGTGAATTTTTTGTTGATTTAAATCCCGAAAGATAAGTCCCAATTTGTCCGTTTTATTTCAAAAGGTACTAGATTTCAGTTTAGTCCTTAACCAATTTCACCATTAATTTTTTGGAGTCGGAGTTCGTGAAAAGTAGTTTTTTGTCTTGAATGTTTAGCTCAAACGAATTCCAGGTGGGCCCATCTTATAAACTTAACACTAGAAAACTCATCGCTAAATTTAAAAATCTTGATCAGGTTGTCTCTGTCAATCATTCGTTTCCATTCGATTTTTTTGCCACTGCCTTCTTCTCCAATAGAAACTTTCTTAATATAAATATCTTTATAGATTTCCGAAGATGTAATTACAAGCCGCAAAGCAACATCGCCCTGCTCTCCATTTATTTCTCCCTCGCTTAAGAACGTAATATATTCGTAATAGTTGTCGGTTGACTTGTCAGTCGTTTTGACAATGGAATTTTGTCCGTAAATTGTAATACAACTTAAAAACATTGAAAAAAGTAAAATGTAACGTTTCATCTGTGTCGTTTTAAAGTGTTAATAATTAGAGACCATCACAAACCCCGATATTTATGGATATTTACATGCCAAAACCAGCTAAAATATTCACTTTTGTCGTAATTAAGGGTCTCTATGTTTTCTTTTTTTCAAATATATGAAATAAATTCTTGCAAATCTTGATGTAGTGAATTTTATTATTTTTTCAAAATATCTCCCATCTGGGGTTTTTAGTTTTATCTTCGATCTTGTCTCTTCCTAGATTACAAAGAGCCCAACCAAAGTTGCTGTAGCAATAAATACCCCCGTTTGATAATTCTAAGATATTCAGCCACTTATTGTTTTTATACTTTGCGATGAACTTCGTTGTATAGAAAGTTATTAGCCAAAGAGGAATTGTTAATCTTAACGCAAATATAATGAAGGTAATTTCGGGGTTAAATAATGCTGTCGATTCAGAATTTACTACTAGCAAAGACCCTATGATGGAGTCAGTTGCTGAAAATGGAGTTGCAACAAACAAAATCCATATAATTCCCAAAACTCATACTTCTTTGTTTTCTTTCAAATATTCTTTGTCTACTTTCTACGTTCTATTGTTTTTTCTAATTCCTCTAAACTCAAAGGTTGGGCAATTATCTTTTTGTCTTTATCCAATAAAAACATTACGGGGGTGGACAAAATATAATAATCGCCAGCCACTTTGCTGCGCACGCCTTCTGAATCATGGAGGTGTTCCCATCCTGTTAGCTCTTTTTTCTTCTGCTCCCAAGCTATAATATCCAAATCTGTATCATCCAAACTAATTGCTACAATTTTGAGTTTTTTATTCACTTCCGTTTGTTGCGACCAA
>JBBRGJ010000206.1:0-5445 GCA_038240835.1 Bacteroidales bacterium
TGCTTTTATTCGTGCCATTCTTCGTCGCCCTGATTTATTGATTTTAGACGAAGCCACTGCGAATATCGACACGGTAACTGAGCAATTACTGGACGACATTCTGCGTAAATTACCCAAGAAAAGCACACGTATCGTCATTGCTCACCGATTGAATACCATTGAAAATGCCGACGAAATTTATTTTGTCAACTCTGGGTCTGTTACAAAAGCTGGCTCACTCAACGATGCTGTAGAGTTGCTAATGAGTGGGAAAAGAGAGAGTTAAGAATTACAGGGAAAATCAATAACCTTTGAGCAAATAATAGATAATGACACCTACATTCTTTGCTAATCAATTAGAATTCAGAGCTTGGTTAAATCAAAATTACCAAACAGAAACTGAACTTATAGTTGGGTTTTACAAAGTAAATTCGGCTAAACCTTCCATGACTTGGTCAGAATCAGTGGATCAAGCACTTTGTTTCGGTTGGATTGATAGTGTAAGAAGAACCGTTGACAACGAAAGTTACAGTATTCGTTTTACGCCAAGAAAAAAAACAAGTATTTGGAGTGCTATCAATATTGAGAAAGTAGAAAAACTTACAAAAGCTGGACTAATGACAGCCGAAGGGCTACAAGCATTTAGTCTACTCAACAAAAACAAAGCTGAAATTTACTCCTATGAAAATGATGCTGTTAGTCTTGATTCAAGTTTTGAAACTCAATTCAAAGAAAATGTGATAGCTTGGGATTTTTTTGTAAAACAAGCACCCTCTTATAAAAAAGTAATTATACATTGGATTATGAACGCCAAAAGAGAGGAAACACAAATTTCACGACTTGAAAAGACAATCAAAGCATGCGAACAACAAAAACGCATGTGATAATCAGCCAGTAATAAAGACATCCCTACATCTTTGAGATGAATTAATTGACGAGAAAACTAGTAGCTAAAATTCATTATCAACCCCTCGATATATCATGTAAGATATATACATTTTTCAAACAAAATCTTTTAAAAAAACATCGTTTATTTGAATATATATCTTAACTTTGCAATTAACTAAAACTATGTAATTTTATATCAGTAAAGTAATCATAATCAATAATCATAGCAAAGTATAGAAATGAGTAAGAATATCTACAGCGTAATTACCGGAACAGGAAGTTACATACCGACAAGAAAAATAAAAAACGAGGATTTTCAGAATCAGGTGTTTTATGATGAAAAAGGAGACAGATTAGATAAGGACAATAAGGAAATAACTGATAGGTTTCTGGAAATAACGACTATCGCTGAGAGACAATACGTTACTGACGATTTACAGACTTCAGATATTGCATATTTTGCAGCACTTGAAGCTATTAAATCGGCAAATATTGATAAAGAAGAACTGGATTATATCATCCTAGCCAATAACTTTGGCAATACTAAATCTGACAATCGGGTTCCAGAACATGTTCCTGCATTAGCTTCTAAAGTGAAACACAGTCTTGGAATTAAAAATCCAGAGACCGTAGCTTATGATATAGCTTTCGGATGTCCGGGCTGGTTACAGGGAGTAATTCAGGCAGATTATTTTATCAAGTCGGGTGATGCTAAAAAAATCTTAGTTATTGGAGCAGAGGTTTTGTCAAGGGTCAGCGATCCGCACGACAGAGACAGCATGTTGTATGCCGATGGAGCTGGGGCAGTGGTGCTGGAAGCTCGTGAAAGTGATACCCCTATTGGAATACTTGCTCATAAAACTCGTTCTGATACTTTTTCTCATTCGGAACTTCTACACATGGGCAGATCCTATAGTCCCGATTTTGAGAGAAAAGACGACTTGTTTTTGAAAATGAATGGAAGACGACTTTATCAGTATGCCCTCGAAACAGTTCCTATGGCTATTAAAGCTAGTCTTGATAAAAGTGGGATGGGAATCAATGACCTTAAAAAAGTGTTGATTCATCAGGCCAATGGAAAAATGGATGATGCTATTTTGAAACGGTTTTATGGACTTTATGATATAAAAGAAGCCCCTGAAAACGTTATGCCAATGACGATTGCAACGCTGGGCAATACTTCGGTTGCCACATTGCCTACCTTATTCGATTTGGTCCTTCATGATAAATTAAAAGAACACCGCATCAATAAAGGCGACCTTATTATTTTTGCATCGGTGGGTGCAGGGATGAATATCAATGCGCTTGTTTATAAGATGGAAAAATAGATGTGATAATGTGTTTATGATATAAAAAGCCACTGCCACAAGATACAATCTTGTGGCAGTAACTTTTTAGCTCCTTCGGAGCTACATTATGGTAGAAAAATTGTATTTCCAGAACCAATTGAAAAAAACAATTATTTTGCTAAAACAATTTGTGTTTTCAATGCCTAGCGCAAGTTTAGCGAAGCGTAACTTGTGCTGATAACCAGAAAAGTTTGTAACTTTAGACAATTTATGAATAGAATTGCGCCTTAGCCCTATTCTAAATTGAATTAACTCGTTGATTAGCCTAATTATTTTGCCAAATCGATTTTTGTTTTCATGTTTTTTATCTTCTCGTTTTCAACCAATCGAAGCACATCACTGACCTTGTTTAGTTTTATGGCTACAAAGGAATAAAATTCTTTCACTTCAACCATCCCCAATTCATCTTTTGCAAGTTGACCTTTTTTAAACATAAATCCTACAATATCCATCTTACTGAGCTTGTCCTTTTTTCCTTTGCCAATATACAAGGTGGCCCACTCAGGCTTGGGTATGCCATGAAGCAACTGGGGCAAGATAAATGTTTCGGGTACTGGTAAAATGAAATCGGGTAGTTTTTCATTTGAAGCTAAAAGTGTATAGGAATTTCCCGCTGCACCCATGCGTGATGTTCTACCGTTTCTATGAATATATTCATCCAACCGAACTGGAATATCAAAATGAATTATATTTCGAATCTCGGGAATATCCAATCCTCTGGAAGCCAAATCTGTGGATATAAAAACAGTGCAACTTCCATTTCTGAATTTAGAAATTGCTCGTTCACGGTCGGGCTGTTCTAACTTTCCGTGGAAAAACTCATTGGCCAATTTTCTACTGGTTAAATATGCACTTACTTTTTCAACGATATCACGTTGGTTACAGAAAATTAAAGTCGAATCGTTTCCAAGATAGCAGATCAACTGAAATAATGCATCCATTTTATCGTTGCTTGCCGCTTTCAAACTAAATGTCCGCAATCCAACCAATGCGTTATTCTTTTCTGAAAAATCCAGCTTGAAAGGATTTCTGATTCCTGTAAACGCAGGTATCGCAACCGCATCCGTAGCCGAAGTCAATATCCTTTTACTTAACGCAGGAAATTTGCCAATAATGAATTCCATTTGTTCTGTAAAGCCCATTTCGAGGGATTTATCGAATTCATCAAGTACCAAAACACGTAGTGCTGATACATCAAAATTTTCTCGTTCCACATGATCCTGCAATCTTCCCGGAGTACCAATTAATAGAGCTGGTGGCACTTCCAAGTCGCGTTTTTCTTTGTTCGATGGGCGACCACCAAAGCAAGTATTTACCTTATAACCGGTGCCCATACTGCGCCAAACTTGTTCAATTTGCATCACCAATTCCCGCGTAGGAGCAATTACCAACGCCTGCACTTTTTGTATTTTAGGATCCAGACTCATTAAAACAGGAAGTAAATAAGCGAGGGTTTTTCCAGAACCAGTGGGCGAAAGCAAGACAATGTCTTGGTCGGTTTTATTGGCATCGATGGTGGCTAACTGCATGTCATTGAGCATCTCAATGTTCATGCTTTTCAGTGTATTGTCTATTAGGATTGAGTCTTTGTTCATGCTGCAAAGATACGGTAAATTTTATTGGGAATTATATTGTAGAACAGCAAGCCAAAATCTAATCCATAAAAGGTTCGTGTGGTTTGAACCCGCACAATGAAATGTAAGTTTGAGTTTAATCAGCAGTTCGATGATCTTTTAAATTTTTAGAAGTATAAATTTAATCTTCCAGTTTACTACCAGATTGCTTTTCTGTGAGATATTTCCAGTATTTCTGGGGTAATTGTTGTTTGTGGAGTTTCGGATTAATACGTTCTTTGATAGTTAAAGCGTTGAAATACCTCCGCCACAAATCCTGAAATAGCTTTTCATCTGTTGCCATAAGATTTTCGTTGAGTTTTCCATCGGCAAACAGTTCTAAATTATCCAAGGTCATTTCAGTTGCTTTTTTTAAATCGTAATAATATCCATAGTTGCGCCGCATATCGTATATAATCCATTTCTGATCGGCAAAACGATTTTTAAAATGGCTGATTATTAGCGCTAGGCAATTGTGATCGGGCGAGATGGGAGCAAAGAACAAATCGTCGGCTGCTTTTTGAAAGCGCACAAATTCAATCATGCGATGCCTTTCTTTGCTTACTTTCATTGCAATTTTGCGGATTTCGAGTACATCATTATCCGCAAAATTATATTCGTAAGAAGCTGCGTTCTCAAATATTTTTCTGATATAATTGAATAGCAAGCGATCAGTATTAGGCAATTCTGATAACCAAACATAGGTAATCATATTCAATACGTTTCTATTCAGCTTTTTATCCAATCCCTTCCATACCCTTGTTGCCTTATCTTTTTGGGTAAGCACAATGTAAGTTTCATCTACAAATAAGGGAACTTGTTCGTCCGCACCCAACAACAAATCAGGAAACGACTTACGATTGTAAGCATCGAAAATGGCAGTTAGGAGTCCTTCAAATGTTTTATCGTAATGGAAAATTATCATGGTTACTTTTAAGAATCAAAAATTAGTTTTAGTTGTTGGTCGTTGTTCGATTTGGTAGGTTTTTTTGCCAAAATTAATTTTCTAATATATTCTGGCGATGTATCATTTACGGTAGTGCTGCCAAGTTCATTACAGCTAATAAAATACTGAGCTTTTTTAATAACTATCCCTATCTTCTTCAAATTGGCAGAAGTCAGTCGCCCAAAACGTCGGGAAGAAACAATAAGCTTAGCTGACTTAACGCCAATGCCGGGAACTCTTAAAATAATGTTGTAATCAGCTTTGTTTATATCAATGGGAAAAAATTCGGGATGACGTAGTGCCCACGCTAATTTTGGATCAATTTCCAAATCAAGATCTGGATGTTTATCATCTACAATCTCGTCCACTTTAAATTCATAAAAACGCAATAACCAGTCCGCCTGATACAGTCTATTTTCGCGCACCAGTGGGGCTAATTTTACACTTGGCAATCGATTATCATAAGCATTTACTGGTATATAACCTGAGTAATAAACACGCTTCATACTTGGGCGGTTGTATAAATCGGCCGATGTATGCAGTATCTGATTATCTGTATCGTTGCTCGCTCCAATAATCATTTGTGTACTTTGCCCAGCAGGTGCAAACCGAGGTGCTGACCTAAATTTCTGCCGATCTTCCTTGTTTTGCAATACGCCTTGCTGAATAT
>JBBRGJ010000207.1:0-5299 GCA_038240835.1 Bacteroidales bacterium
TCCTTTAAAACTTGGAGTAAGAGCTTACTATCAAGCTAATTTATTCAAAAACGACATGAGTGGTCTGGAAACAGAGATGTACAACCATTGGAAAAGAGATAAAGCAGACCTAAAATCGGGTGGTAGTAACATTGGTGTAATTCTTCAAGCACTCATAGTGATTCCCAATTTTAAAGCAAAACATTCAGAGAAAAAAGAGAAAGTAGAGAAAGTACAAGAAACACCTTTATCTATATCTAAAATAAAATTCATCGCGTTGGCAATCGATAGTGCCACTCAAAAGCCGATCAACGCATTGGTGACAATCGTCAACAAAAGTGGCAATAAAATAAGTATATCAACCGGTAAAGACCAAGGAAATAGCACCTATTTAATGAACAACGACGAATATCAAATTGAAATAGACGCCTTTGGATACGAATCAAAATTTGACAAAATTTCGCTTATCAATTCCTCCTTAAATCAAGTAAACAAGCAGTATGAACTAACGATGATCAAAATTGGCGAAAAAGTCACACTCAACAATATCTATTTTGAAAAAGCATCTGCAACACTGCTAAATGAATCGATGCCAGAGTTAGACAAAATTTTGACATTTATGACCAACAATCCACTCGTATCTATTGAACTTTCGGGTCATACTAGCAGCGAAGGGAAAGATGATTATAACTTACAGCTCTCCTCCGAGCGTGCATCTGCCATTAAAGAGTGGCTGGTAAACAAAGGTACAAACCCAAAAAGAATTGTGTCTATTGGTCACGGAAAAACAAAACCCATTGCAGACAACGACACCGAAGAAGGACGAAAAATGAACCGAAGAGTAGAACTCAAAATTATCAAAATCGAGAAATAATCATTCATCTTGAGTTTTTATATTTACTTTTATAGTCAAATCTAATTCATATCAATCATGATCAATAAGAAATTCGACATCACCAAACTAGAAAAACTCAATCATCCAGGAAGAATTGTAGATATAAACCCAACCTTTATATGGAGTAAAATAGCGGCGTTAAAGGCTGATACGATTGTAGATATAGGTGCGGGAACTGGACTTTTCTCGAAAGAATTTGCTCAATTATCACCCAAAAGCAATATTTTAGCACTTGATATCTCCCCTATTATGATTGATTGGATGAACGAAAACGTCTGTCCCAATTTCCCAACTATTCGCACCATGCTGATGGAAGAATCTAAAACACCGCTGGAAGACAACAGTGTGGATGTGGTAATTATGATAAATCTCCATCACGAATTGCACGATGAGTTGGAAATGCTCAACGAATGTTACCGGATATTGAAAATAGGAGGAAAAATTGCAATCAGCGATTGGAAAAAGCAAGAGACACCCAAAGGGCCGCCGATGGAAATAAGATTGGAAACATCCGAAGTTTCGAAACAACTAACAGATTGCAATTTCGGACAGATTCAAATGTATAATGATTTGATTAATAATTGGTTGGTGATTGGAGAGAAAAAATAAAGCACTTCGTTATGTTCACTTTGTATTCTCTTTAAAAAAATCTGAATCAAATTCAGCATAGATGAACAACCAAACTTTATAATCAACATAAAATATCCAATCCAACCATTGATATTTTTTTGTATTTTTGCACAAACAAGAAAACTCAACGAATGTTTCTAAAAACACATCAGTTTATACTCCTTTTTGCACTCACATTTATCTCTGTGTCGCTATATTCGCAGAGTGAAGAGATGGTGAAAAAGGATAGCAATACATACCACGATGTGATTAGAACCATTGGCGAAAGCACACTTCAGTGTGATTCTAATGGAGTGGTTGAAGACACCTTGTATCTGGATCTTTATCAATACGATCCACTTTTCACAAGCAACTATTTATATGCGACCATGGGAAACATTGGCCGTCCCCACCGACCACTTTTCTTAAGCACTCCAAGTATTGAATTTACATACCGAATTTTTCCGTTGGAAGCGTACGAGTACAACTTTTCGAAATTGAATATTTACAACGTAAAATCACCTTACACAAAATTGTTTTACGCCACCGGGACGGGCAAGGAGAACTTTTTATCGGGAGTGCATGCTCAAAAAATCAACAATATTTCGTTTGGTGTTGACTTTAGAATAATTACCGCCTTGGGACTCTATCGACATTCTAAATCAAACAATACGGGCGGAAGTACCTATTTTGGATTCGACCACTCAAATAAAAAATATGGATTGCTCGCTTCATTTACTTTCAACCGATTAAAACCGCAAGAAAATGGAGGAATTTTATACGATTCAATTTTTGAGCAAAACATAGAACCTGTTAGAGCGGGAGTAAATACACGACTCAGTCAGGCTGAAAACAAGCTTAAAACTCACACTTTGAATTTTTCGCAATATTACAACCCATTTTTCAACCCTAAAGACAGTGCAAACTCGTTTAATTATGGAACATTGATCCACATTTTCTCTTATGAACGCAGTGATCATGTTTTTACCGAATTTGAACCTGATTCGGCAAATTACACCTTCTTTTTGAGGGACACATTAAATACGTACGATTCTACTTCGTACCTCAAAACAAGAAATGGATTCTATTGGATGAACTATTCCCTTCACAATCAGCCAAAAAAAGAGTCGTATTGGTTTTTCAAAATTGGCATCGTTCACGAATATGCCGAAATATCCGACTACATCCAAACAAATTATATCAGCCAATTTATTCCCGAAGGAGAAATTTCATACAAACTAAAGAGAGCCCACGAGTTTGGCATCAAAGGAAGTTACATCTCTACAGGTTACTCCAAAGATGGATTTCAAGGAGTTTTATGGACTAAGATAAAACCCTTTAAATCGTTGAAACATTATATCAATATCTCCACCTCAGTCACCTCCAAAATGCCCGACTATTTTTACAGTTATTACCATGGAAACAATTACCAATGGGACAATAATAACTTGGCAAAAATGCTTCAAACGCAAACATCCGTCGATTATATTACCAAAAATATCGAAGTCGGAACTTCAAACTTTACCATCAACAATCAAGTATTTATAGACACCAGATACCAACCACTTCAATTTGACAAAACCCTCTATTATTTCCAAGCGTATGCGAAAGCAAAACTAAGATATAGAGCGTTCAATAGCATAACAAATATCACCACCACACAAGGGAATAATGATACACTGATGGCATTTCCAAAATTCACAGCACGTCAAAGTCTATTTTTCAGATTTCCACTTTTTGAAAGAAGAATGCAACTTCAAACTGGGGTAGATTTTATATACCTTTCTAATTACTACGCCCCCAATTACGTTCCTGCAATTGGCGAATTTGTGATTCAAAACAACAAACAATATGGCAACTTTTTATACCTTAATTTCTTTATTGGGTTTAAAGTAAAACAATTTAACGCCATGCTAAAGGTCCAAAATGTTGCCAAAGGACTATTGGGTTATAATTACATGATGATGCCTCAGTATCCCATGCCCGATCGTCTGTTTAAACTAGTAATTTCGTGGCGCTTTTACGACTAACATAAAACCTTACTCTTATGACAGCAAAAACATCGTTTAAGCAGTTGGTTTACGCCTCCATTTTCCCATTTTTAATGGTTTTTACAATGTGGATGGTAAAAATTTACGAGACAGTTTTCCACCACGATTTATCCAATTATGGAGTATTTCCACAAACACTTTCTGGTTTGCGAGGAATCATCTTCTCCCCTTTCCTGCACAGCGATTGGTCGCACTTATCGTCAAACTCAGTCCCCCTGTTTCTGCTTGGACTGGGATTGTTTAATTTCTACCGGAACAAAGCTTGGTGGGTACTTCTTTTCATCTTCATCGTATCAGGAGTTTTTACTTGGATTTTGGGCAGAGAATCGTATCATATCGGCGCCAGTGGAGTTGTTTACGGATTAGCTTTTTTTATATTATTAAGCTCAATCATAAGAAGAGAACAGGGCATGATGGCGTTTTCGATGCTAATTATTTTTCTATACGGAAGTATTATCTGGGGGTTTTTTCCACAGTTTTTTCCAAATCAAAACATATCCTGGGAAGGACATTTAGCCGGTGCCATTGCAGGAGTAATCATCGCCATCTACTACCGAGATGAAGGTCCAAAGAAGAGAGTCTACTTCGAAGATGAAACAGATACCGAACTATCCGAAGATGAATATTGGAACGAACAACTCGGCCCCCTCCCCGAAGAGATAAAACCTGACGAAGAAAATGGACAAGATTCTTTGAAAAATTAATTTCACCATTTCGAAGACAATCTTTGATTGACAAAAAACAAAAAAAACTCTTTCCAATGATCATTCACTTTTTTTTGTTGATTACAGATTTTTAATTACCTTTGCACTCACGTTCAAACACAGCATTTAATCGACCCGAAGAGATGTTGTAAAAATAGAAAAGTGTTGCTAATGCAGTCGTTCCTTCAACCATTGAAAGGACAATCAATTTATCAACTCAGAATAAAGGAGAGATGCCAGAGTGGTCGTCCCGATAGCTATCGGGAGGGGCAGTTCGAAATCAATCCGAAAAAAAAAGGAGAGATGCCAGAGTGGTCGATTGGGGCAGTCTCGAAAACTGTTGACCTCGCGAGGGGTCCTAGGGTTCGAATCCCTATCTCTCCGCAACCAATTTCAAAAATCAACCCACCGTCAGGTGGGTTTTTTGATACAATAAAAAGCAAATCAAACTCGTTTGAATTTGCCCTTTATTGTATCAAAAAAAAAAACCATTTTTGGCACCAAGTGCAAAAAATGGTTGATTTTTGAAATTGGTTTAGCCCCCCACCAGGGATCAACGAAGTTAATCCCACGAATTTATAAAGTTCCTTTTGATTTCATAACAACTGATATTTCAGTACAAATACACATATTTTAATTGAAATATCAGTTGTTATTAAAAAAATATTTATTTTAATAATACTTCAACTTTGAAAATTATTTGATTTTGGGTTCTACTACGAATTGAGTGGAAATGCTATAACAAAGTTTTTTATGTTTAAAGTGTGAGCTTATTTATTTCATTGTCACCGTAGAGTAGAGCAGAAAGACACAATGCGCCTTTCTACCCCCTCGTCAATCCTTACGTGCGGTTTTCCCGCATACGGCTTTCCTGTAAATTTCGTCAGAAGCATTCACACTCGAGCTTTGGAAAAGCTATAAACTGGGTCGATTAGTCCATATTTCATAACTAATTTATCAAAGGCTTTTTGTCTATAAAGCCTGCTTTTCCTTTGGCTCTTGCGATTATAATATCTAAACAATCTTTCTTTTAAGTAAATACGTAGTCGACGTTTGCTCAT